>JBBSBT010000275.1:0-5084 GCA_038250985.1 Bacteroidales bacterium | reverse complement strand
TGTATGTATTCGTTTGAACTTTCGATATACGTGATCTCAGACAAAAATATACGGATCATTTTGTATTCGGATTTCACAAAAAGGCTATCCGGAGTGGTTTTAATAGTTTCCGTTTGTTTAACATTCAAATCAAACCATGTTTTAGCTTTATTCGCAGCTTTTAGAAAAACAGCATAACTTATCGGTTTCAGAATATAGTCGAGGGCATTCACCTGGAAACCTTCCATGGCATATTCGCTATAAGCCGTAGTGAAAATAATGAGTGGCTTCTGCGTCAGGGATTTGACAAAATCCATGCCGTTCAAATCAGGCATATTTATATCCACAAACATAAGATCTACGTCATTATCCTCCAGGTACTCCATGGCCTCGAAAGCACTTTTACAGAGCGCCACAGCTTCGAGGAAGGGTGTTTTTTCGATGTAAGAACTTATTTGCTTTAGTGCAAGCGGCTCATCATCAATGGCTATGCATTTCAGTGTCATTGTAATTGTTGTTTTTATTGCATTCAATCATTAATCATTCCCGGATGTATCCGGGGCACGGTGGAGCTGAAAAATAATCAGTTGCTGACAGCAAACGTGGGTGTTTCATGCATGGGAATCGTCAACTGCACTTCATATTCTTTTTCGTTTTCACGGATAGTAAGGGTGTAGTCATTCCCGAAAAGCAGTTTCAGGCTCTTTTTGATATTGGCCAACCCAATGCCGGAATAGCTTTTATCAGGAAGTTCGCTGCTTTTGTGCCTGCTGTTTTTAATAACACTTTTCAGTTTCCGGTCTTTCTGTTCTATTTTAAACGACACAAACGAACTGGCCTGATAACTCACCCCATGTTTAAAAGCATTTTCGAGAAAGGAAATAAAAAGCATTGGAGGAATCTCAACATCATCAATTTTATCAGGAACGTCAAGGGTTACAGACACGTTATCAGGAAAGCGCAACTTCATCAATGTGATATAGCTTTCGATAAAAGCAATCTCTTTTTTGAGCGTGGTTTTTCCGTTTGCCGTGTCGTAAAGTAAATACCTCATCATGGTCGACAGCTGTATGATGGTATTTTTGGCATCTTCAGTATTTATATCAATCAATGCATGGATATTGTTCAGCGTATTCATAAAAAAATGCGGGCTGACCTGGTGCCGCAGCAAAGCCAGTTCCGTTTTTAATTGTTCTTTTTCCAGATCTTTTCGCCTGCTCTCTTCACTGAGCCACTGAGATACTAATTTGATAGATGTGCTGACCCCGACAATCAGGATTCCAAGGATCAGGTTATCGATAAACATCATTAAAAGAGAATTCTCTGTTTGGGGAGCAGCCGGTTTATAGCCCATGGGAGGAGGCATACCTGGCCCTAATTCCATGGGTGGCATTCCAGGCCCGAGTTCCATCCGCGGCATTGCCAATGGCTGTGGCGGTGTTAAAATCATGCGCAACCCAATGGATGCACCAATAACCAGCACGATAACTGCTGATGTGATAACAAAATAGGAAAGGTATTTTTTATTAAATAAGAAACGTGGCACCAGTAACAGTAAATTCAGCAGAAAAATTATTAAAAATGAGAACATCCGAATCCATTCGCCAATCACTTTATTCCAATTCACTGTATCATAGATACGCTGACGGAAAAAGGGTACGGAAAATATAACCATCCAGACAACTGCAAAAACAATAAATTCGATAATTCTTAAACTGGGAATTTTGTTTCTCATTATTTCTGTTTCAGAAAACATAACAAAGATAGGTTGGCCAGTATCGATTCACAAACTAAATAAGTGGAATGGGAAAAACAGCAGATGAAATGCCTGGTTGCATCAGTGAATTTGATTCGGGCTTCTGCTTAAATGTATGGAAATTTAACCTTTTTTATTAGGATAAATTCCAGTATTCTATACTATAATTTTTCCGGAACCGGTTTTTTGACCGATTTATTCTGACAACTCAGCGGGCATATTCCCTGGTTCGTATATTGCTACGGCAGCAAGATTGGCAATGATTTACATACCGGATTAAAACAGTTTAATTTTGTAACATTTTCAAGATTGGATCGTCATATAGAAAATCATTTTTTATGCCTGTGAGATTTACTTTTCTGATACTTCTGTTTTTACCTTTCTTTACTTTTCCACAAAATAAATCCTATACCACCCAAAAATTAAATTCAAATCCACCTGTAATTGATGGGAAATTCGATGATAATTGCTGGCAAAATGTTGAGTGGGAAGGCAATTTTGTTCAATTTCAGCCATATGAAGATACTCTTCCAAGTCAAAAGACTACGTTCGCCATACTTTATGATGATAACAACCTGTATGTTGCTATAAAATCACATGATACAGAGCCGGATAAAATTAACAAACGTCTTACCAGGCGTGATGATGGTGACGGCGACTGGGCTGGGCTCATAGTTGACAGTTATGAAGATAAACTTACCGGTTTTGGGTTTATGGTCACGGCAGCGGGCTCAAAAATGGACATTATTTATACAAATGATAATAATGAAGATAACAGCTGGGATCCGATATGGTACGTAAAGACCAGTATAAATGCCGAAGGATGGAATGCGGAAATGCGGATTCCACTCTCGCAACTACGTTTTACAAAGAAAAGCAATTATGAATGGGGTTTGGAAGTTGGCCGTTTTATATTCCGGAATAACGAGTTGTCGCTTTGGAATCCGTTACATAAAAGTTCAAATAAAATGGTGAGTGATTTCGGGACTCTGGAAGGCATCAGCAATATTTCCCCGAAAAAAGACGTGGAGTTATTTCCCTTTACCCTTGGCAAGTTGACCAAATCCGAAAAAGAAGAAGGCAATCCTTTTGCAACTGGCAGAGATCATAAATTATCTGCCGGGCTTGACGGAAAGATTGCTATTACCAACGACCTTACGCTAAACCTGACCGTAAATCCTGATTTCGGTCAGGTGGAAGCGGACCCTTCGCAGGTGAACCTGTCAGCTTTTGAATCCTTTTTCCCTGAGAAAAGACCTTTCTTTATAGAAGGGCGTAATATTTTTAATTTCAGGATGACCTCCGGCGATGGTGACGGTTCAAGTACCGGAATGTTCTATTCGCGACGAATAGGAAGGACCCCGCATTTTTCGCCCGACCTGAATGACGGAGAATTTGCGAAAGTTCCTGATAACACACATATATTGGGTGCATTCAAGCTATCGGGTAAAACTCGAAAAGGAATGTCAATTGGCTTGCTTGAATCGTTTACCCAGCGGGAAAGTGCAGATATGGATATAGCAGGCGTACGCAGTAAATATCCCGTTGAGCCTTTCACGAATTACGTTGTAGCCAGGGTGGAACAGGATATAGACAAAGGGAACACAGTAATAGGAGGCTTGTTTACTGCCACCAACCGCGATATTAACAGCGAAAATTTCATCACTCTGCCTGCATCAGCATATACCGGCGGAGTTAACCTGACGCGTTACTGGAAGGACAAAAATTATTTTTTCACTTTCCGGGGCATTTTCAGTAACATTCACGGCACAACTGAAGCCATTACTGACTTGCAGACCCTTCCGACACATAACTTCCAAAGACCGGATGCCACTCATGTAAAAGTCGACAGTTCCCTTACCAGCCTCAGCGGTCATGGGGGGACATTCGAATTTGGCAAATTTGGCGGCGGACACCTCCGAATGCTCTCATGGGTAACCTGGTCGTCACCCGGACTCGATTTCAATGATCTGGGCTTTATGCAGCAGTCTGATAATATTCAGCAAGTTTTCTGGATGGGATATAACGAATGGAAGCCAAAGAGTTTTTATAATCAATATAATTTTGGTGGCAATTTTTATACCGTCTGGAATTTCGCCGGGCAAAATGAAGCTAAAGGACTGGAAATGAATGGGCATATGCAGTTTAAAAATTATTATTCTGTCTTTTCCGGTTTTAACCTTCAGGGCAAATCATTATCTTCGAGCGATCTGCGTGGTGGACCCATGTTAAAATTGCCGGCCAGTTTAACTTATCGTATAGGTTTTGACAGCGATCAAAGAAAAAAACTGCAGGCAAATCTTTTCCTGATGAAACGCTGGAGCCAATACGATAATTCAACAATTTCGCTGGTTGAAGCTTCGCTCACCTATAAACCCGTTAATACAGTTTCTATATCGCTTTCACCCGGTTACTCCGTTTCGCAGGATAACCTGCAATATGTTACCACCATCGAAGGAAACGGGCCCGACAACTATATCATGGCCCGCCTGCACAGTAAACAATTATCGCTTTCGGCGCGGATTAACGTTGGAATAACACCTGACATGTCGCTTCAATATTACGGACAGCCTTTCTTTTTCTCAGGCGATTACACCCATTATAAAACCATCACCAACCCGGATGCCCTGGTTTATGCCGACAGATTTCATGAATACAGAAGCAGTGAAATTCAATACGACGGCGTTTCAAATGTGTACAACGTTAATCAAGACGGAAATACTTTAAGTTTCGACAATCCCGACTTCCATTTTCTACAATACAGATCGAACCTGGTTTTCCGCTGGGAATATAAACCCGGCTCGACGTTTTTCCTGGTCTGGTCGCAGGGACGTACCACCGATGGCACCGAAGGACAGTTTACTTTCAATAAATACACGGATGAACTCAACAGGACGCATCCGCAGAATGATTTCCTTGTAAAGATTTCGTATGCGCTGATTTTCTGAGAGTGCTTGGTGCATGGTGATTGTGCCTGGTGCATAGTGCTTGGTGCCTGGTGCATAGTGCTTAGTGCATGGTGCATGGTGAATGGTGCTTAGTGTATAGTGCATAGTGCTTGGTGCATAGTGCTTGGTGCATAGTGCTTGGTGCATAGTGCTTGGTGCTTGATATTTATGCCCTGCTGCTTTTAAGAGAAAGAAATATCAACATCCTGAAAATATATTTTATTCATTTAATGATAGTTATAATTTTGAAATATCCCGACAATTGTTGATAAATTCCTGGCTTCCGGGAAGAGGTTTCCGAGGTTTTATGGAATTAAATTTGTACCTTTGCAAGGCATTAGAGAACGAATTGCAACAAATTGATTATGAGCGAATTAGAAAATAATATGAATGCCAGTGGC
>JBBSBT010000274.1:0-5086 GCA_038250985.1 Bacteroidales bacterium | reverse complement strand
TTCAAAATTGACATCTGGCTTGCCGCCTGGAATTATGCCAAGGAAGAAGCAGGTGTTTCACATTATTTTAATCACGAAAACTTCCTGCTGTACCGCGAATCACATGGCGAACGCATGGAAAAAGCTACCAGCGGCGACCTTCCCAACTTCCAGCGGACATTCCTGCGCTATACCGGCGACAAGAATATAGTTGAAATACTCGATCGCCACGGGAATTATCTTGATACTGTGCTGGACTGGGAATATGAGGAGGATAATAAAACGTTTTATCTGTGTTCTTCATACAAACTGATGGATAAAATCGACGTTGAGGAAGTTGTAAATAAAGTGTTTGTCGGAAAGAAGGTAAAGGAAGGCGATAAAAAATACCGCATCGAACAGGTGAAATTTGATGTTATTAAGAACCGTTTCCGTTACGAAGCCGTTTCTGTTGAAGCAGAAGGCGATAAAATTGAACGCCTGCTGGATCGCAAATTATTCCATTCACTCTTTAATGCACTGGCCTCAACACCCGGTGGCAATCCTTTTATTGCCGAGGAAGGTGAAGAAAAGGGTCGTCGTTATCTTATTGAACTGCTCAGAGGTGGAGCTGACGGGAAGGGGAAGGGCCGGCATATACAAACCGGTATCCTGAGTACTGATTTGGGCAAAAAAGGCAAAGAAATTGCCGGACCACAAAAAGCAGCTGAGGACCTGAAACGATTTATACGAGAGATCAGGATTCAGAGGCCGGGGATTAACCGCAATAAGCAACTGGTCAAGGAGCTGATCATCGAAAAATACGGACGATTATTCAAGCATCACAAACACAGCCTGGAAGTGTGGAGGTACAATTACTATCTTTTCCAGCTGGAGCAAATGCGTAAAGCCCGTTTTGTCAGAATTGACAACCCGAAATCAGAGGTTAAAGTCAACCTTAAAGGGTACGAACCTTTACCAACAAACCACGAGTTTAGCCCGTTGCTGGTTACACCCAATACGAATGTCGAGATTAACGGGTACAGCGAAACATACGAGCAGCTGATGCATATACCGCATACACTTGATTTTGCCGAAGAATTATACCTGGCATGCAGCGATGTGTATGTGGCATCAGGCTACAATGAGGATACTATCATAAATAACATCGTTGTACAGCTATTATTGGCATATGGTTATATTGATGTTGAAGACCTCTCCCGCGGAAAGATCACTGAGAAAGCCAATCGCGAAACCATAGCTTCTGCCCGATATGCTGCAACCCGCAAATACCATGAGGTACAGGCTGCCGGGAAGGAAAGTTCAAAAGCTAAATCTCAAAAAGGAAAGTCGAAATAACATTCTTTCTTCATAAATAATGTAACCTCTCTGAAATTCGTTTTCGGAGAGGTTTTTTGGTCTTAGACTGGTCTGCAGATTGCTATATTTTATAATCAGCCAGAATAATTTTTAAGAATATTTCCCTCCCTGTTATTTGTATTTAAATAATGTATAAATTTGCAACGTAATTGCATAAATATACATGAATACAAAAATTGATCGTCATAACCGGATAAAGCGGATTATCCTGGATAACAAAATATCCAGCCAGGATGAAATGCTGGAATCTTTGCGTCAGGACGGGTATGAACTTACACAGGCTACACTGTCGCGCGATTTGAAAGAACTCCGCGTAGGGAAATTGGCCGACACCGCTAAAGGCAGTATTTATATTTTGCATGATCAGATGCAACAAACCGGCCAACCTGACATTGTTCCGGCAATACCTCTCAATAGTGTGCTATCGCTGGTATATTCGAATCACCTGTTTGTGATACGAACTTTTCCGGGATTTGCCTCAACGGTGGCAGTTTATATTGACGGGTCCAAACTTACCGAAATAGCCGGTACTATTGCAGGCGATGATACCATCCTGGTTATCCCGCGAGAAAGTTACTCTCAGCTGGAAATTATCCGGGCTCTGGGTACAGTTATTCAAGGCATTGAGAACAAACTTGCTTAACTGCCGCATCCGAAAAGCAATAAATCCAATTCAACATCATGGTGTTTTGAAATCTCTTTAAAGAGATAATGACTTTTTAGCTGCCTTGATCGTAATGAATTTTAAACAAAAGCTAAAACATAAAACGACAATTTAACACGACTACCAATGAGTGAGATAAAAGTGGGGGTTGCCACTCAGGAAGATATAATGTATGTATCTCAGATACTTGAAACTATTGAAGAATCGGCAAAAGTACGCGGAACCGGTATTGCCAAAAGAGAACCTCAGTATATCATTGATAAAATAAACCAGGGAAAAGCCATCATTGCCACCAGCGGTGACAGGTTTGTCGGATTTTGCTATATCGAAAGCTGGGGAGATAAAAAATTTGTGGCAAACTCCGGTTTGATTGTCAGATCCGAATACCGTGGTCATGGAGTTGCCAAAGATATAAAACGGGCTGCCTTTAAATTATCAAGGGAACTTTTTCCCGATGCCAAAATATTCGGACTTACAACGGCACTGGCCGTGATGAAAATCAACAGTGAGCTCGGTTACAAGCCCGTTACCTTCAGTGAACTTACCAACGATGATTCCTTTTGGAAAGGGTGCCAGACATGTGTAAATTATGATATTCTCACACGCACCGAGCGCAAACACTGCCTGTGTACAGGAATGCTGTACAACCCGGTGTGGGAAAAACAAGGTACTCACGAAACCAAAGAGCCCGAAACCCTGGAACATCCACTCCCGGTCTATGGACGGTGGATGAAGTTCAAACAATTCGTCCTGATGCAGCGGGTTAACAAGAAGAATGGAAGCCCGGCCAACAGCCTGACTGAAAAAAGGAGGTTATTCTGGTTCTTTTAATTGTCATCCCGGAAACGGCCAGGAAAAAAGCCGGCAGATGATTGGCCAGTGAATGATTTATAATAAAATTTAAAAGTTGCCAATACATTTAAAATCAATTAATTATTTAAATTATTACGATGAAAGAAAAAGCAGTACTTGCATTCAGCGGAGGATTAGATACCTCTTTCTGCACCAGGTATTTAACAGTTGACAAAGGATTTGAAGTTCATACGGCTATCGTAAATACCGGTGGTTTTTCGGACATAGAGCTGGATGATGTTCAAAAACGCGCCTTCCAACTGGGAGCCACCACGCATGTTGCACTAAATATTCAAGATGAATATTACCTGAAATGTATACGGTATATGATTTACGGGAATATGCTGAAAAACGGAACCTACCCGCTTTCGGTAAGTTCGGAGCGGACGTTTCAGGCTCTTGCAATTGCTGAGTATGCCGTTAAAATTGGTGCAAAATATGTAGTACATGGCTCAACCGGCGCCGGTAATGATCAGGTTCGTTTCGACCTGGTGTTCAATATTATAGCTCCGGATATTGAAATAATTACGCCTATCCGGGATTTGCAACTTTCGCGGGAAGCCGAAATTGAATATTTGAAAAAACAAGGTTTTGAAGCAGACTGGAAAAAGCTTGAATACAGTATCAACAAAGGTCTTTGGGGAACCAGCATCGGTGGCAAGGAAACGCTTTCGTCGCATCTTCCGTTACCGGATACCGCATACCCATCGCAACTGAAAAAAGAAGGTGAAGAAACTTTGACATTAACTTTTAAAAATGGCGAAGTAACGCAAGTTAACGGAGTTGGATATTCAAAAACAGATGCTATCCGTAAAATAGAGGCAATTGCTTCGGAATATGCCGTTGGGCGTGATATGCATATAGGTGATACCATTATCGGCATTAAAGGCCGTGTCGGATTTGAAGCTGCAGCTCCCATGATCATTATTAAAGCGCATCATGCTCTCGAAAAACACGTTTTAACCAAATGGCAGCAATATTGGAAAGACCAGCTTGGCACCTGGTACGGAATGATGCTTCACGAGGGCCAATATCTCGATCCGGTGATGCGTAACATCGAAAAATTCCTTGTCGATTCGCAGGAAACCGTTACTGGCGAAGTGTTTGTAAACCTACAGCCTTATCGCTTCCGTATAGACGGGATAAAAAGTGATTTCGATATGATGAATGCCGGTTTCGGTCAGTACGGCGAAATGAACGAAGGCTGGAGCGCCGATGATGTAAAAGGCTTTACTAAAATTCTGGGTAACCAGTTGAAGATCCACCGTTTTGTGCAGGATAAAAATAAATAAGACTGATCAATAATTGGGAAATAGGTTCAGCAGGTTCTCCCCTTTTTTAAGGGGAGATGTCCGAAGGACAGAGGGGTACAAGCACTTGTGAAATTTAAGTTTTATTAATTCGAAACCAAATTCAAATCCAATTGACTACAATTGAAAACAGGAAAATACGGATAGCAATCGAAGGCGCCGCCGGTTATACAGCCGGAGAACTTCTCCGGATTTTGCTGTTCCATCCTTTTGTGGAAGTAAAGTATGTGCATAGCGAAAGTAATGCCGGTAAACCTGTGTATGCCGTTCATAAAGATCTTTTAGGTGAAACTGACCTGGTTTTCAACGCTATTGACTTTGAAGATACCGATCTTGTATTTTTATGCAAAGGGCATGGTCAGAGTGTGAAATTTATTGAACAAAATATCTTACCGGATCATGTAAAAGTTATTGATCTTTCAACCGATTTCCGGGATGAAAGCGATGATTTTGTATACGGCTTGCCTGAATTGCAGCGCGAAAAGATCCGGAAGGCAAGGTTTGTAGCCAATCCCGGTTGTTTTGCAACTTCCATAGAGCTGGCTTTACTTCCGCTTGCCGCTGCCGGATTGCTCAAAAATGAGGTGCATATCACATCCATAACCGGTTCAACGGGAGCAGGGCAGTCACCATCCGAAACCACGCATTTCAGCTGGCGCAATAACAATGTGTCGGTGTATAAACCTTTCCGTCATCAGCATTTGAAAGAGATTAACATGGTTGTCCGTAATTTGCAGCCGGGATATGATAAATCCATAAACCTGGTGCCGGTGCGCGGGAATTTCAGTCGCGGAATTCTGACAAGTTGCTATACCGAATGTTCTGTAAGCTTTACAGAGATTGAAAAACTGTATCACGACTTTTATAAAGGTCATCCATTTACGATTATCAGCAATGAAAATCCTGACCTGAAACAGGTTGT
>JBBSBT010000273.1:0-5090 GCA_038250985.1 Bacteroidales bacterium | reverse complement strand
GTAGTCCTTTCGGGGTCACCGTTACAAATATTAAAGAGCTGTAAATAAACAATTTACAGCTCTTTTTTATTTAAGCACCTACCATTTAGCATTCATTTTAACAATTTGTGAATTGCATTACAAAATAAACCGGTTTAATTTCAAATAGAATGCAATCAAAGAAATAAATAATCCGGCTCTGGATAAACAATTCTTAAATTAGCGGCTTACATACAAATTGCTTTGAACAAATAACGCGATGAAAAACAAAATTGAAATAATCGGATTCGATGCCGATGATACACTTTGGGTAAATGAACCGTTGTACAGGGAAACAGAAAAGCAGTTTTTGAGATCGTAAAGCCTTATTTTACTGAAACAGCTACCACAAACGAACTGTTTAAAACCGAAATGCAGAACCTTGAAATGTATGGTTTTGGAGCCAAGGGTTTTATGTTGTCGATGATTGAAACAGCTATCCGGATTTCGGATCATATGGTAACATCACATGAAATCAGCCGGATTATTGATATTGGCAAAAAGTTACTTAATGAGCCTATAGTATTACTCGAAAACGTAGAAATGGTTTTACAGCGTTTACAGCCACATTATAAATTGATCCTGGCTACAAAAGGTGATTTACTTGACCAGGAACGAAAACTGGTAAAATCCGGCCTGGCCGGTTATTTCCACCATATCGAAATTATGAGCGATAAAAAGGAAAATAACTACCTGAAACTCATACATCATCTTGATATTGAGCCTCGCAATTTTGTGATGGTAGGGAACTCGGTAAAATCGGATATTCTCCCTGTCATTAATATAGGAGCCAGCGCCATACATGTGCCTTGTGAAATAACCTGGCTTCACGAAAGTATGCATGAGGAAGAAGATAGCCGCAACTTTATAACTGTAAACAAACTTTCCGAAATACTGGAAATACTTTAATTATGTATAAAATCCTGGATATTGAAAACTGGAACAGGAAGGAACATTTCCGGTTCTTTAGTCAGATGGACGAACCGTTTTTCGGGATTACAGCCGAAATGGATTGCACGGATGCGCATAACTATTGTAAACTGAATAGCCTGCCTTTCTTCCTGTTTTATCATCACAAAGCGATAATTGCAGTAAATCAGATTGAAGAATTCAGATACAGGATTAAAGATAATGGAATAATCATTTTTGATACCATCCATGTAACTACAACCATTAGCAGGACCGACAATACTTTTGCATTCTCATTTATCCCCTTTACGCAATCCTTTAATGAATTCATGGATTTGGCAAAGACAGAAATCGAAAGCGTTAAAAATTCAACGGGCCTGAGACTAAGTGATGATACGGGTCGGCTGGATGTTATTCATTTTTCGACCGTACCATGGATCAGTTTTACCAGCGTAACTCATGCCCGCAATTTTAAATTTGTTGACAGTGTTCCGAAGATAACCTTCGGCAAATATTTTCAAAGAAACAACAGGTTAATCATGCCTGTTTCTATAAATGCTCATCATGGATTAATGGATGGCTTTCATGCAGGAGAATATTTGCGTCTATTTGAACAACTCTTAAATGAGAAAAATGTATAATTTGTTTAAATAAGGAAATATGAAATATTTCAAACAACTGTTATTTAACTATTTAGGAATAAATAAAAAAAATAAGCAATAAAGCTTACCAGGCATTATTGTATTCCACATTTCAATTATTTTAATACCGGAGCTTATATTATGAAAAGTCAAAAATTGCTGTATCTTTGATTAGTACTTGCTGCACTATATTTTAAGTAAATTTAATTTTATAGTTATGAAAATCCAGTTTTGCTCCGACCTTCACCTGGAATTCCCCGAGAATAAATCTTTTCTTCAGTCCTATCCATTATCCCATGCCGGGGATATGCTGATACTGGCTGGAGATATTGTTCCATTCGCACAAATGGATAAGCATGCGGATTTTTTCGATTACCTGGCTGATAATTTTGAAACCACCTACTGGATACCGGGCAATCACGAATATTATCAATCGGATATAAGCGAACGAAGTGGCTCGGTGAAGGAAAGTATACGAAGCAATGTTTTTCTCATTAACAATCAGTCGGTTAAAGTGGATAATACAAAATTTATCTTTTCCACTTTATGGTCTACTATTTCTCAGACCAATGAATGGAGAATTCAGAAAAACATGTCCGATTTTCATGTTATTACAAAACAAGGTAAACCTTTTACTGCGGACAACTTCAACCAGTTACATCAAGAGAGTAAAGCATTTTTGATTTCCGAATTACAGCAAAAGGAAGATTGCCGTACGGTTGTTGTTACACATCATGTTCCTACTTTACTGAATTATCCGGAAAGATATAAGGGCAGTCAGATAAATGAAGCTTTTGTAGTGGATTTATATGATCTGATTGAAAATTCCGCTGTTGATTCATGGATTTACGGCCATACCCATTCGTACACACCGGAATTCATGATCGGCAAAACGAACCTTCTCACAAACCAGCTGGGTTATGTGAAATATAATGAGCATCAGGATTTTAAAACAAATAAAGTGCTTTAACTTTTGTCAACTGGCAAGTATGCCGGAGGGCGTAACCGGGGTATCTGCCCAAAATCATTTCCTTTATTAATTCCGGGTGACATCAGGCAACTTACCTTGGTTCGCAGATTTTTCTGCGTGATTTATTAACAAAAGGAAATAAACTTCCTTGCAGCAAGTGCGAGATGTCTTTATGTGGAATCGCGTTTAACTTTGCTCCCGGAAACGTGGAATATAACCTATAGTATTCCACTAAATCGCCCGGTATCATTTCGGCTAAACAATATTGTTTCTCAAAACTTAAGTCTCGATAATTTAATCCACCCGCATGGAAATGAAAACCGTGATCAGAAAAGAATGACCTCGGATTTAACATTATCAGCCCGTTCACGCATACATGTATCTTGCATATACGAGTACTATTTTGTATATTTACGGAACAAAAATTAATTCTTCATCAAATTAATTATCATGTTCACCCTTTCGCACGAACTCGACCAGATCGCTATTACTGTCAAGTCGCATAAGTTACTCAGAGAGCTTCTCAAAGAAAATCCTGTTTTGGAGGAGATCATGAGAAATGCGCGCAATGAAACAGAAGCACTGATCGGGGTCAGGAATTGGGTTGCCGCATCCCTGGCTAAAAATCCCGATGCACAAAAATTCTACAAAAAGGAAGTTCATGGCCGCGAAGCTTTTGAGAAACTGACCTGGAAAGATTGTTCCGCCATTCGTATTCTGGACTATATTGACAATGCAGGAAGAAGGTTCACAGATCTGAATCTTCGCGGAGAGAAAGCCATCAGCAATCCCATCAAACTGATATGGCTGGCCGTGAATTACGGGACAGGCGGGGCAAAACCTTATTTCTTCATGGATATGCTGCAACTCTTCAGGCAGTTTTCGGGCAAAAGCGAACGCAAGCTGCCCGACAGGGCGCTGGTTGAAGAATGGATGTCGCGATGGTCGTCGGGAATGGATCCACGTATCATCAAGCTCAGGGAAGAAAATCGCGAACGGATACTGAACATCATCATCAGTAAGATTGATATCGGGGAAATACAGGATTCAAAATTTTTCTTTGAGAATGAAATGTCGCAGGAGCAAAAATACCTGAAAGCCCTGGAATGGTGGAAAAGCGGGTTATTTCACCTTCGGTTCGCCGTACGCTCTCCCGATCTTTTAAATGAGCTGCTGGGCAACTCCCTGGATCCGGATACCATGAAATTGCTGAAAGAGGCAGAGGAGAAAGGTATCCCGTTTTTTGTCAATCCCTATTATCTTTCGCTGCTTCATGTACGTGTTCCATATTTTGCGATAGGTGCCGATCTTGCCATCAGGTATTACGTGATCTACAGCAAACAGCTGATCGATGAGTACAATCACATTGTTGCCTGGGAGAAGGAGGATGTTGTGGAACCCGGCAAACCTAATGCAGCCGGATGGCTGTTGCCTTCCGAATATAATATTCACCGAAGGTATCCCGAAGTGGCCATCCTGATACCAGATACCATGGGAAGAGCCTGCGGCGGATTGTGTGCCTCCTGCCAGCGCATGTTTGATTTCCAGCGGGGAAACCTGAATTTTAACCTTGAAAAACTAAAACCAAAAGAAACATGGGATCAGAAACTCGAAAAACTGCTTGCTTATTTCGAAAACGACACCCAGCTCCGTGATATCCTGATCACCGGTGGTGATGCCCTGATGAGTTCCGACACATCCCTGCAAAAGATGCTGGATGAGGTTTATGCTATGGCGCTCAGGAAAAAAGAGGCTAATAAGAACAGGAAAGATGGTGAAAAATATGCTGAAATGATAAGGGTGCGACTGGGAACCAGGTTGCCTGTTTACCTGCCACAGCGGATAACCCCGGAACTTGCAGCAATATTGAAGGCTTTTAAACTAAAAGCTTCCAAAATCGGGTTCCGGCAGTTTATTATACAAACCCATTTCGAATCCCCGATGGAAGTTACACCTGAAGCAAAAGAAGCGGTTAAGATGCTGCTTTCGTCCGGCTGGGCCGTGACCAACCAGCTTGTTTTCACTACTGCTGCATCACGAAGGGGCCACTCTTCCAAATTAAGAAAGGTGCTTAATGAGATTGGTGTCCTCAATTATTATACTTTCAGTGTGAAAGGGTATATGGAGAATAATTTCAATTTCGCCACTAACGAAAGAGCCGTGCAGGAGCAGGTAGAAGAAAAAGTAGTTGGAAAAATACCTGAAAAATATAACGATGCAATCCGTAATTTACCTGACGAAGCCGAGGTGCTTACTGAAAATATTCACGATCTTTTAAAGAAAACAAACCTGCCCTTCCTGGGTACTGACCGGAACGTCCTGAATCTGCCCGGTGTTGGTAAGAGCCTGACTTTCAGAACAATCGGAATTACAAGGTACGGACGCCGGATCCTTGAGTTCGAGCTGGACCATACCCGAAGCCACAGCCCTGTTATGAAGAGCATGGATAAAGTGATTATTATCGAATCAAAATCGATCAGTGAAT
This sequence comes from Bacteroidales bacterium, assembly GCA_038250985.1. Taxonomy (GTDB): domain Bacteria; phylum Bacteroidota; class Bacteroidia; order Bacteroidales; family UBA4417; genus UBA4417. The sequence continues at coordinate 67 of JBBSBT010000273.1, read as the reverse complement.
ACCTGCAGCAACTGGAGGATATTGGGGAAGATATTGCAGATTACGAGAGCATATGGGGATATTCCAT
>JBBSBT010000272.1:0-5104 GCA_038250985.1 Bacteroidales bacterium | reverse complement strand
TCCTGAGCGGTCCCGATAGCTATCGGGACGAAGGGCACTTTTCACTTTTTAAGGTTCAATACTTCGCGTTCAAACTTCAAAAATGTTCAATGAGTCATTCGTAAATCGTCATTCGTAAATCGTAAATTATCTGTCATTCCGAAATCCGAAATTAATACTATTTATCGCATAAAACTAGTGGAATACATCGATTTATTCCCTTTTTCATCTTCCAGGAACAGTGTGAACGAATTCTTTCCTGGCTTAGCTCCCTTGTCGAAATGGTATACCATCAGTTTACTCTTGGGGTCCCATTCCACCAAAGCCCATTGACCGTTGACTTCGCCACGGTACAAATTTATTCCCGAAAAATTATCAGAAACAGTGAACCGAAGGCTTGATTTACTTTTGCTGTTGCTACTCCATGGCTTGATAACCGGAGCTATTGTATCAACAACTATGGCATACCCGTCAAAAATATTTGTGGTACCTGTCACATACCCGTTTTCATACGATCCTCCGGCGGGGCTTCGTTTCCCATCGCGGTTAACTCGTACCAGCAATGCTTTCGACCTCAGGTTTTGCGGCAGATTGGAAGCTTTAATCGATACTTTTATCCTGTTTTGAAGCGGGACTTCGGCATCATGCAAATAATGGATATCTGAGTACATAGTTTTATTCCCGGGAGTTTTGCTGTATCTGAATACAAGGTTATCGTACAAGCTTCCGGCCGGAATCTCAACTTTCAACTCACTGGTTTCAAACTTATTGTTTTTATTATACTTAAAAAACAACGCCGTATCAGCTGCAACAGGTGACGGAACCTGCACAAATCCGGCAGGTTTATGTGGTTTCAGCCAAAACCGGAGTTTAACAGTATTCCCTGACACATCGCCAACAACAATAACCACCTCATGTGTTTTATCGTCTGTAAGCGTGAGTATTCCATTTGAAGCATCCGTCTTGAAAAAGCTCAGTTGATTTCCCGGTAGTTTTATTGATTTTACAACCAGGTTTCCCAATGTATAGTTAGCCGCATAATCAATAGATGCATTTACATAACGGCTTTCGGCAAATGAAAAACTATCACAAACCATCGAAAAAAACTGAGTTGAATCCAGAAACATCTTCATATTGTAGAATCCATTCCGGTTACTCTGGTTTTGGTTAAAATCAAAGGCCTGTGCGCCAATACTGATATTGCCCCAAACGGCAAGTGTGTCTTTTGTTGCAAGAAGGTATTCCCCCTTCCCGCTTTTTTTTACGTTAAAACGGGTTTCATCATTCGATGATCCGACAAAGCTGTTTTCATTCAGGGGATAAATTTTTATAAAATCAATATAAGGCATGTATTTATCAGCTATATCGAAACCAAACAGCAGCGGATTAATGACATGTTCCGTTTTGGTATTCCTCAGTTCAAAATGAAGATGTGCACCTCCCGATGAACCCGTATTACCGGCATAACCAATCAGTTGTCCCTGCTTCACACGGATAAGATCTCTCTTATTTGAAGGGAAAAGATCTACCTCAAAGCTTTTCAGCCTGAACTGGTTGGATAGCACAAATTCGGTAATGGTATCATTGTAACGCTGAAGATGACCATATACGGAAGTAAATCCATTCGGATGGTCGATATATAAAGCATTACCAAACCCGACCGGCGATACTTTGATCCGCGAAATCACACCGTCGGCCACAGCATAAACAGGCATTCCTTCTTTTTGCTGTACGCTGAAATCAATACCGGAATGCAAGTGATTGGCACGAACTTCTGAAAAAGAGCCTGTAATGGAAAGACCAATCTTAAGCGGAGACGTAAAATAGCCTTGTGGTATGGTAATTTGTGCATCCAGATCTTCTAAAGGTGTGATTATCAATAATGAAAGTAAAATGATTGTGCTGATTTTCATTTTACAAACTTACTGTTTTGAAACGGGATATGCCAGTTAAAAAGTCATAAAAAAAATTGCCGAAGTGTTTTACATGTCTATAACACTTAGAGTTGAATGACTAATAAAATCAAATGAATATGGTGAACGTTCAAAACAAAACCTAAGGCGAGATTATCAGATTTAGAACCTGCTCAATATTTATTTCAGGCCCTTTCTCTTTGGAAAATATATCTCTGAACCACAACCAGGTAGACTGCTACACACATAACTCCTACCCCCGATACAAGAAACATCATTTTCATCCCGAGCGTATACCAGATCAAACCTGCCAGGCTGCTGGCCAGCATAGTAAAAATACTAGCGAAACTGGTGTAAAAGCCAATGGCGGTGGCTGTTTTATCTTTCGCCGCAATATTGCTGATAAGTGCTTTTGATACGCCTTCGGTTGATGCGGCATACAAAGCATAAAATCCGAATAATACAATAAACTGCCAGGTAACCAAGGCAAAGCCCATAAACAGGTATACCAGGGCAAATACAAATAAACCCATAATAAGTGTACGTGCCAGCCCGAATTTATCAGCCAGGATACCAATCGGGAACGAGAGCAATGCATAAATGAGATTATAAAATATATAAACTCCAATCATATATGTATCCGAAAAACCTTTGCTTTTAATAGAAAGAAGCAGGAATGCATCCGAGCTGTTGAATAAGGTAAAAGCCAGTAACCCTGCAACCAGAAGTTTAAAATGTTTCGATGATAGTTTCCAATACGACAGGAAAGCAAAAAAGCCCGGTGACCTTTTTTCAGAAACACTTTTTTGTTTATCCTTCAGCAAAAAAGTGAGTGCTATGGCAATAATTCCAGGCACTACGGCAATAATAAACAGCAATTTGTACTGACCGGGATAAAAATACAGGTAGATTAAAGCCGCAAACGGGCCCACTGCGGCGCCGGCAGTATCCAAAGCCCGGTGAAAACCAAATACTTTTCCTTTGTTGGCTTTTGTTGATTCGTCGCTGAGCATGGCATCACGGGCACCGGTGCGCACACCTTTGCCTAACCTGTCCATGGTACGGGCAAAAAACACCCATAGAGGAAAAGTAAATAAGGCTAGTAAAGGTTTTGAAATGGCACTCAGGGTATATCCCCAGCGGACGAAGGGAACCCTGCTGCCCAGTTTATCCGAGTAATTCCCGAAATACCCTTTACTCAGACCGGCAGTCGCTTCGGCTACTCCTTCGAGAATGCCTATCAATAAAACAGAAAACCCGATAGACTGTAAATAAACAGGCATCACCGGGTATAGCATCTCGCTTGCTATATCAGTAAAAAAACTAACAAACGAAACCAGTAATACCGTCCGGGTAAGTATTGAACGCATAAGCTAAAAAGGATATAAATGCAGGGTTAGTCAGAAAAATGCAAATGTAATACTCTTTTATCTGGCTATGAAATATCGATGTTTAAGTACATACAATAAAATAACAAATTGCATGAAATCAGAAAAAATCGAATACCTTAATTAGATACTATCATCAATTCCAATTAATCTCATCAATCCCTGTAACGAAGAAACACTGAAACGCTGAACCGAGCTCACCCAAGGTAAACCTTTCAATCCCTATCCAGTCTGACTTATTTTAAGAAGGTGATCAACATTTAAGATTTCGAAATCGTTGCCATTAACCTGCACGATACCTTCGTCTTTAAATTCACGAAGAATACGGATGGCACTTTCTTTCGACATTCCTGACATATCCGCCAGATCCTGCCGCGACAGAGTTGTATGAAACGGGTTTGAATCGTAAACCTTGTCCTTAAGATATAAAAGCACATCGGCAATACGGCCTGGCATCTGCTTTTGCGTCAAACTGATAAAAAGTTCGTAGTTATAAATTGATTGCATACTCACCTTCCTGAGAAAATCTTCAGCAAAATCAGCATTGGTACGGATTAGCGTTTTAAAAGTTACCAGATCGACCAGGCATGCAATAGAATCCTCTATGGCCATAGCCGAAAAATGATGCATCTGATCTGCATAAATACCAGGCCCAAGGATATACTCAACCGGTTTAACAATGGACAATATCAGATTTTTATCATTATAACCTTCAATGTAAGTCTTCACTTTTCCGTGAGTCAAACACAGGAAATGCATATTGGGAGTACCTTGTTTAAAAATAAGTTCCCCGGCTTTAAAATGCACTTCTATTCGCTTATCGTCAATCTGGTCAAGTTCCAGTTTACAAAGAGATCCGAAAATATCACTTTTATCTTTGCAGGAACTACATCCTTTTGTATATTGAGTATATTGATTCACAGGCGTAAGTTTAAGTTTGTGGTTGTAATTAGGTCAGATAGGATTTCCAAGTTTGAGACAGTTGAAACAATTTATTATTTGCGCACAAATATAATGACATATATCAATACTTGGATGATAAGTATCAAAATATTATTGTCAAACAATCATAAATATGATAATCACTATATCATGATAAAAGTATTCCTTTGTATTGCTAAAAAAACAGTAGTTTTACTTAAGTTAAAAACAATTAATCTGCCATAAAACCTAAAAAAAGAACCAATGAAAAAGAGAATTTTCAGATTATTATTCTTATCGGTCACATTGCTTGCTTTGCTCACTGCTTGTGAATACGACTTTATAGTACCGACGCCACCAGTACCAAAACCACCTGTAGACGACGCAATCAGTTTTTCGAAGGATATCCAGCCATTTTTTACTGCCAAATGTGTGACATGCCACTCAGGAGGAATCCCTCCTACCCTTTCAACCGGACAATCCTATGCAGCTCTTGCCGCATATGTAAAAGCAGGAAGTCCTGAAACCAGTGATCTCTATATCGTATGCGCACCGGGAGGCAGCATGGCTCAACATACTTCAGCAGCCGAATTAAATCTCTTGTATCGCTGGATATATGCAGGTGCTAAAAACGATTAATTTCATCATCAAACGATAAAAACAGAAAATAATGAAAAAGATATATATGATAATGAGGATTAACGCATTTTTGCTTTTAGCACTCGTGGTTTCACAAACAACAGTATTTGCACAGGAAGAAGCTACTGCCGACAGTACTGTCCAGGAGAAACCAAAAGAAAAGCCAGTTCGCCCGGCATTTGAAAGCGGTTTGTTATTTGATGCCGCCACTACCACACTTTATCCTGCAAAAACGCTTGAGTTTGTACTTGAGCATCGTTTTGG
>JBBSBT010000271.1:0-5114 GCA_038250985.1 Bacteroidales bacterium | reverse complement strand
GCGAGGTGTTTTTCACGGAATGATTTCAGTTCACTTTTCGACAAAACACTTTCATGCGTAAAATTTGGATTTTCTTTTTGGATTAAATCCAGGATAGTATGCCTGATTGTTGTTCCGGAGACTTTTTCGGAAGCCGGGAAATCTTTATTTGAAATATCGCTGCGAAAGGTTTTCATCTGTATGTTTTTAGAAATCGGAGTTAAAGTTCATTTTTATAAAGGAAAACAAGTAAAAACCGGTTTCCCTACTTTATAATATTGAAAGCAATCAGCATGGTTGTTATAAACAACAGTAGCAATCCAAGTAAGAAGATGATATCGGCTATATTCTCATACCGGATGCCAAATTTTTTGGAGCTACGCATCGACAGGAATGAGAGAATACTACTTGTCATGAACAACAGGATTGCTAAGGCAGTAATTTCATCAATGATGGTGGCTTCCTGGAGTTTTAATACTTTTAGCGATGTCAGCACAATAAAACAGAAGCCAAGCAGGTTCGACGATGTGGCTAGTATATGCTGTGAATTGTCGTTTCTCGAATTTTTATTTTCCTGGTCAGTAGTCATCGGTTATCTGGTATAAAAATTTTGTCAATTCGTTATTTCTGTGATCAACCCAGGTAAATTTTCTCAACCATTATGATGAATGTAAACCAGGTGGAGCAGCGAATGGAAAACAATCAGCAATAATGGCAGTACAATAACAAAGCCACCAATCACCGCAATTGCCAGTAGCTGGTGAAGCTGGGCGCCGGTCCCGATTCCAGGTGCTAAGGGTATTAATGCTTCAATTGCCCTCGGAGCCGTTATTTTATTTTTCAGATTCAATTTCAAGAACAACAAAAGTATCGGGTTTAACAGGCCTGCGGCCTTCACCGGGCTCGTATTCACCTGTGGAAACATAGAGATGATGGGTGGTTTTATCCAAAGCGATGGTCCTGGCACCGCGCTGGGTAACAAAGTTTTCGACCACGGTATATTTATCAGCGCTTTCCTGCTGGACGACAGTAATAGTTCCTTCGCCATTTGAAGAAAAAATTCGTTTGGTTCCGGGATCAAAAGCTACGCCATCACAGCCATCACCAATAGGCACGGTAGTTATCAATTTTCCGGTATTAGCGTCGGTAACGGTCATCATTTTATTACTGCATACCGAGAACAGGCGATGGTTTAAATTATCCAGCGCCAGGCCTGATGGTTCTTCGCCAGGTGCAATCGACCATGTTGATTCTACCTTAAGGGTTATGGCGTTTATTGTCGAAATGCTGCTTTTATCCTCAATATTTACATAAATTTTGCCTTTACCGTCTGTTTGGGCAAATTCAGGTTTGCCGCTGAGCGGAATAGTCCCGATCTGCTTATTTTCTTTGGCATCAATTACAGTGGAATTTGAGCTCCTGCCATTGAATGTGAAGATTCTATGAGTGAACTGATCGTAAAGAATAGCATCCGGGTTTTTACCGGTAATGCTTATTTTAGCAATAAACTCAAATGTTTTAAGGTTGATAACGGTAACGGATGAATCTCTCCCGTTCGAAATAAACGCCTTATTCAAATCGTTGGCAATGGCAATACCGTGTACGCCTTTGGTATCAGGGATAACAGCAATCTGTTCGCCCGTTTTAAGGTTGACCACATTTACCTGTGTGCTATGCGAAACAAAGAGACGGCCGTTAACTTCATCCACGGCCAGGTAATCCCAGCCGCCGTCGCCTGAAAGGTGAATCCGGTTTGAGATTTTGTACTCGGATTTACCCGGCTGGGCATTCACTGAAATAATGCCTGAGAAAAGAAGTACCAGGCAAACAAATAAATTAATCTTTTTCATTTTTAATGAATTTGGATTGGAGGTTTTTGTTACTATGTGATTTGTAATTATTCAGCCCTTAAATATTCTGTTTTGCTACAAATTTCACAGATTTAAAACTGCTTTCAGCAGTTTTCAGAATAAAAAAAAGACCACAGGCACATACTTATCTGTGTAATCAGCGTAATCTGTGGCCAGTATTCATTCCTCATTGTATTAAACAGACTGATTAGTTACAGTGATTTAATTCACAACGAAATTAATGCTATTTCATACTAGTTTCGCATCATTTTAACAGACTTTAAAGATTATCTATTAACTTTAGAATCTCTTTAGAATTAGTTCATTTCTTTGCAAAATGAAAATCCTTATCATCGAAGATGAGATTGAGTTGTTAATTGCTGTCAGCAATTACCTGACAAAGGAGAATTATATATGCGAGCTGGCTGAAAATTTTTCGAAAGCTCATCAAAAGGTATGTATTTACGAGTATGATGTAATCCTCCTGGATATTACCTTGCCCGATGGAAACGGCCTTGAATTGTTAAAAACCATCAGAAAACACAATACCAAAGCCGGGGTCATTATTCTCTCTGCCAAAAACTCATTGGATGATAAAATTACCGGTCTCGATCAGGGTGCTGATGATTACCTGACCAAGCCATTCCAACTTTCGGAATTAAATTCAAGAATAAAAGCTTTGCTCCGCCGGCGAAATTATGAGGGGTCTGACAAGGTTGTTTTCAACGAGATTTCTATTGATACCGATAGCAAAAGTGCAACGGTTAACAATAATCCGATTACGCTCACCAAAAAAGAGTATGATATTCTTTTATACCTGGTTATAAACCAGAACCGTGTGCTCACCAAGGAATCCATTGCCGAACATCTTTGGGATGACAATATTGACCTGGCCGATACCTATGATTTTATTTACACCCACCTGAATAACATCCGTAAAAAAATCAAAACTGCAGGCGGAACCGACTATATTAAAACGCTTTATGGAATGGGTTATAAATTTACTGACAAATGAAATTCCTGACTAAAATAAACCGAAACTACCTGATTCTTTTCAGCGCAGTGCTTGTGTTACTTTCTGTTTCAGGATATTTTATTCTGAAAGCAATTTTAAAAGAAAACACCGAAGAAAAACTGCTGGCAAAGGCAACACTGGTTGAAAAACAGATTTTAGAAACCGGTGAGCTGCCGAATTTACAGCCACTTGTTGAGGTTAAGGAGGTTAGTGAGAAACCTGATAACCATCCCAAATTTAAGGAAGAAATACTATTTAATAAAGTTGAAAAAGAGAAGGAATCGTATGTTGAATACTCAACCATTATTAAAGTTAATAATAGATACTATTCGCTAAAACTAAGGGAAGCTTCTGTTGAAAGTGAAGACCTGGCCGCAAGCATTGCTATATCGCTCTTTATTCTGTTAGCCGCTGCTTTTATAATCTCTTATGTTATTACCAAAAAACTAAACAAAACTACCTGGACTGTTTTTGAACAAAACCTGAAAACTATCGAAGCTTTTAACTTTCAGGCAAATGAAATACTTCAGCTTAGTTCATCGGGGATTGAAGAATTTGACAGGCTCAATGTGGTTGTTAATAACCTTACTGATAAACTGAAACGGGATTTTCAGGCACTCAAAGAATTTACTGAAAATGCATCCCACGAAATCCAGACTCCTCTTTCCATTGCATCTATAAACCTCGAAGAAATCCTGCAACAGGAGTTAAACGAAGAATCATTCAAGAAAGTAATAGCAGCACTAAATACTTTAAAACGTCTTTCGGCGCTCAATCAAAACTTATTGCTGCTTACAAAAATTGAGAACAACCAGTTTGAAGCCGGCGAATTCATCGTATTTAATGAATTGTTTGAGCATAAGATACATGAGTTCGAGCCATTGTGCAAGGCGAAAAACGTTCAGATCCATTTCAGATCAGAGTCGGAATTTCGTATAAAGATGAACACACACCTTGCCGGGATTATGCTGAACAACCTGTTGTCGAATGCTATTAATCATAATGTCACTAATGGATCCATCAGCATCAGCGTAAGCGAACAGCAAATAAGCATCTGCAACACCGGGGCCCGCAATGAGCTCACCGATGATACGATTTTCAACCGTTTCGCGAAAGGGAATTCGAAGTCGCATGGGTTGGGTTTAGCCATAGTGAAGCAGATTTGCCATACCCATCACCTCGATATTCACTATTCCAAAAATGAATCTCATTGTTTTACAATAAGTCATAAAACTGAAAAACATTAACCTATGCGCATCCTAAGCATTCTTTTACTGGTATTGCTTCTGCATTCCGTTCAGGCTCAGAAACGGGACCTTGATTTTTATATCACGAAAGCAAAAGCGTTCAGCCCGTTAATCAACCAGGCTCAAAACGAGAACAAAATCATAGGGCTGGATCTGCAACAAATGAAAAGCATCTTGTCAAAACCCGAAATAAATATTGAAGCCAGTGTTTTGTTTGCACCTATTATATCGCACGACAACAACCGGTATAGGTTCGAGGCGGTTTCGAACGGCGCAACAAATTATGCGGGGTACGACTTAGGGATTACCAACGGCGGACAGTATCAATCAGTAGTGTCGCTTAAACAACCCCTTTTTACGGCACCCGATTTTAAAAGATACTCTGACAGGGCGGCCATCACGCAGCACGTAAATGATAACCGAATTTTGCTTACTTCGCATGAATTGGAGCGGGTTATCAGTCATCAGTATATTCTTTGCCTGAAAGCAAAAAAATCAGCTAACCTGAGCCTTGAACTGCTGAAAGAATTTGAAGACCGCTTGCTGCTGATGAAAAAACTGGTAGAAAACGCTATTTATAAGGAATCGGACCTGATGCTGATGCAAATAGAACTGGATAATTATAAACTGGACTATGAGACCTATCGCTCTGATCTGCATACTAACATGTCCGATCTGAACCTGCTTTGCGGTATCAAGGATACCACATTTGCGGATCTGCAGGAACTGGATGTACACCTTACAAACACCGGCCTCGCCCGATCTGCCTTTTTAACTTCTTACCGTCTCGATAGCCTGAACATCAATGCTGAACAAGCTGTCAGCGATTTAAAATACCGGCCGCATGTAAATTTCTTTGCCGATGCAGGAATGAATGCGTCCTACCTGCCTGCCTTTAACAGGTTTGGCGTAAGCACCGGACTGACATTAAGCTGGAACATATTTGATGGCCACCAGCAGAAAATCCAGATGCAAAAAAGAGATGTAAATTTGCTGACCCTTGATTTTGAGAAGCAGAATTTT
>JBBSBT010000270.1:0-5125 GCA_038250985.1 Bacteroidales bacterium | reverse complement strand
GTAAACGAACTCCGCAATTCAACAGGCACGGTACTTTTTGCATTGTATAACCGGGATGATGCTTTTCCGGATGAAAACTACACGAAATATCTGAAAAAAATTACGGGTAAAATAGTGAATGGCTCATCATCCGTAACCTTCGAAAACCTGCCGGCTGGGAAATACGCGGTGAATATACTTCATGATGAAGACAACAATGGAAAAATAAAGAAGGGATTGATCCTGCCCAAAGAGGGAATCGGCTTTTCCAACTTTCAATCCATTGGCTTTTCCAACAGACCTTCTTTTGCAAAGGCATCTTTTTATTTGAGTGGCGATACTAAAATTAAAATTAAAATAATTTATATGTAAATCGCTAATAGTAAGTAACTTGATAACACAAACAAGAAAATGCAACAACATAGATAAAACCTGATGTTTGTGTTTTTTTTAAAAAAATCTGATATGAAGACCAGGAAGAGGATAAAAATAGAAAACAGGTATAGTCCGGTCGAAGATAAAATTCTTGCAGCTGCAAATGAAACTTTTATCCGGTACGGATTTCACGGCACTACAATTGAAAAAATTGCAAAAACAGCCGGGGTCAACAAATCATCCATTCATTATTATTTCAGGACAAAGGAAAATATGTATGCGCTTGTCCTTAAAAACAACCTGACCCTGGTTTTTGATTTTCTGAATAGTTATGAGTTTCGACACAAGATCCAATTCAATCCTGGAATTGGCCAGGAGAAAGATATCCGGGAAAACATGACACTTATCACCTGGTTCATCATCAATGAAATAAGAGTTAATAAGGAGTTGGTTTCAATAATAATAGCAAAAGACGAAAAGGTAAACAGGCTGATTAGTTCGCTCTTCCATGTTACCCTTAATCTCGAAAGGATAGAAAAACTGGTCGTCTCTCATTTTGCTGAAACAATACATCAAAATCTGCCGTTCAAAATACCCATTGTATATAATATGTGAGTTGAAAGAATAAAATCATCAAAATAAAATAATAACAGATGAAAACCCCGGGAATATTACCTGAAATAAAGTATTGGTCATTAAAAACCTGTTTTATCGTTTTGGTTTTGGGGATCTCAGTTTTACAGGCTGATGACTTATTTAGTCAAAATACTTCTGATTCTATCAACTATCGAAACCTCTCATTTCTGGAAGCAATAGATGCGAGCCACGAAACATCTTATATAACAATACTTGGAGGAGCCGGAAATATTGAACCACTGATGTTCGAAGCATCCATTGTTCCTTATTATATGCTGCGGTTGAATCAAAACACGCGATGGGCAGCTGAAATCTCGACCAAAATAATTATCCGGATGTACAACGAACGTTCATATCCAATCCGGACACCATCGTATATGCCACGGGCAACACTATATTTAAATGTAGGGAGATTGGATTCGAAAATGAAGAAGCAATTCTTCTTTGTTTCCTGGTGCCACCACTCAAACGGGCAGAGCGGTTTATTTGCCGACAGTATAACTCATGCAATAAACACCTACGATGGAGACTTTACAACCAACTTTCTCGAAGCTGGTCCGTTTTTCAGCAGGAATCCCGTTAATAGTCGCTTTGTAAACGACTACCTTAAACTCTCGTTAACATACAATTACAAACAATCCGAGCAAATAAAAGGACTATACGGGATTTTTCGTATCAATCAGGAAATACAATCCATTATAACTTTGCCTGAATCATTGCGAAAACTTGGTGTTGAAACAAGTACTTTGCATGGCCGAAAGCACTCATCCTTACGGTTAACCGTAAAAAATAGTCTCATATTAGGGAATATGGCCGAAGCCAATACCTGGGATATCCTTAACAGAATTTCTACATCGTGGACCTTGGCATTCAGGCCGGCTTTGCTGGCAGATGTAACTTTTTTCACGCAGTACTACTACGGGCAGGATTATTACAACATTTGGTTTGCACGGAATCTGTCGGTTTTCAGAGTTGGTATTCAGGCTGATACATTCAATTTTTTGACAAAACATTGAAAATGCAATAGTTTCAGAATAACTCATCATAAAATTCAAACAAATGAAAATAAAAGGCAAAATCTTCCTGGCGATCGCAATTACAGGATTGTTGACGGCCTGTGACGAGATGTTTGATTATTCACCCTACGTAATTGATTTTGACTCAAATAACCGGGATGTCAATCAAAAAAACATTGAAAAACTACGTTCTCAGGATAATAACGATACCATTACTATTGCGTTTACAGGCGATACACATCGCTTTTTTGATCAGACTAACGCATTTGTAAAAAAAGTAAATGAGGATACTTCAATTGATTTTGTAATTCATGTTGGCGATCTGGCGGATTTCGGATTGCCTAAGCAATATGTATGGGGAAGCTCTTATTTGTCGAAGTTGCATGTGCCTTATTTTGTTGTAGTTGGAAATCACGATTTGGTGGGAAATGGCTTAACAGCCTATCATGAAATGTTTGGTGACTTTAATTTTAGCTTCATTTACGACAAAATAAAATTCGTTTTTATAAACACAAATGGCCTTGAATTTAAGTTTAATGGCGAAGTTCCTGATGTCCGTTGGCTCGAAGAACAGCTGGAGCCAGACGGGAATTTTACAAAATCCGTTGTGATTTTTCACATACCTCCCATGGATGGTGATTTTGATACATCACTTGAAGAGTCGTTTGAGGACTGTTTAGCTAAATATGACAATGTTATGTTTACAGTACACGGACATTTACATGAACACGAAATTTATAAACCGTATGATGACGGCATTACCTATGTGAACGTGTATGGTGTTGAAAACATGAAGTTTAACCTGATAAAAATATCAAATAGCCAATTCGATGTTGAAACTGTGGAATTTTAAAATTGTGCTTATCATTCTTTTAATTCTGGCATACAACAGGTCCGAAGCATTCAGCCAGGAAAAACAAAATACTTTTTCGACAAGGTATGAAAAGTATTTGCCTGATTATGTAAAAATGCAGTTCGCCGGCGGGATAGGGTTTGCATCGGCTGGTTTCGGGTACACTTTTTTTAAACAAAAACTTGAGGTTTCCTATTTTTACGGGTATGTGCCTAAGTGGGTAACTATTGACGATTTACACAGTGTAAGTTTGCAATTTACGGCCAAATTGCTACACATAAAAGTCAACGAAAATATCGAAATATTGCCACTTAACTTTGGCTGGTTTATCCATCATACGTTTGGCAACGAATACTGGATAAAATTACCGGCGCATTATCCTTCTGAATATTACTGGTGGTCGCCCGGCAGAAATGCAGGTGTATTTATAGGAGCAGAAGTAAAAACAAAGTTATTCAGCAGAAGCACACCTGCGTCAGGCACTGCATTTTATATGCGGATGGGTAGCAGGGGATTATATATAGAAAGCAAACAGGGAAACGCATCAATCCCATTATCCGATATCATCGAATTTGGTTTTGGAGTGGCCGTTTACCGATAGCGCCAACCTTGCTTGTAGGGAGTGCTGTAAAACAGAGGATATCCCCGGTTCTTAAAACTCAGTAATGCAATACGCTTGAAATAAACACACTTCACTAAACTAAACCTTGGAATTACCACTTAAGGCTTTGTTTTTTATAATTAAAGAAAACAATGATGAGCAAAAGTAAAATCGCAATTTTCGTGATACTACTCTTTTCCTTTCATTACAGCTTCGCGCAGGCAGTAAGGTATTCGCCCAGGTATTTCGGCCCCAATGCGAATCCGGTTCCTGAGTTTACCGATGCAACTATTCCTGGCAATAACACTATCAGTTTTTCGCTCAACCGGCATTTCGGATTCGGTGATGATACTAAAAACGGGTTTCTGAAAATTGAAATTCCATTAATGCCCGGGCGTGTTTCGTTTAAAGTATGGTCCACTCTTGGGGAACATTACGAAACCACCGATGCAATAAGTATAGAGAGAGGGATGAAGGATGGAAATACTTCGGGCACAGCTAATGGCGATATTTACGTACAAACCCGCATACTGATACTGAAGGAAAAGAGAAATCTGCCAAACATTATTTTGAACAGTACACTTAAAACTGCTTCAGGGACAAAATTTCATCAGCGCCGTTATTTTGATACGCCGGGCTATTATTTCGATGCTGAATTTGGCAAATCATTTTTTACTTATTGGAAATTTATCAGCGAAGTGAGGCTGGTTGCAGACTTTGGTTTTTTGTGTTGGGAAACAACCGGAAGCGTTCAGAATGATGCACCTATGTACGGAGGTAAGCTAATAATCGGCAACAAGAACTGGAAACTGGAAAATACACTTTCGGGGTATCGGGGCTGGATGAATGAAAAGGACCCTGAATATGGCGATACCCCTTTAGTTTACAGTGTAAAATTCACCCGCACAATTAAAAATATTAATTATTTTACTCAAATTCAATACGGGATTAAAGATTTCCCTTATTACCGTTTTCAGTTTGGTGCAAGTTATCCCATCTTAAAAAGTAAAAAAGTGAAATACCAATAACTGTTGAGTGTAAATACTTGCGATAACTGAATGCATAAAAAACCTGCTCCGGTACTTAATTCCCGGAACAGGTTTATTGGTTAATTGGTCAGGTGTTCTATGCGGTTATTTCTCAGCCGGCACTAAATCCTTGGTTTTTGTTTCAGCGGGTGTAAAAATATCAATTACTCCTTTTATCCCGACACTCATAACGATATTGTAAAAGAAAGCCAGGAAGGCGAATAGAAGTAATGACCCGGCCAAAGCTGCCAGTATCATATACAGGTTAAATTCGCCATTCAGATAAAGTGAGCGGCGAAGCATACCCTTTAATCCGGCCATTCCCATAAAAGCTCCCATCCCGATACCACCAAGCAGATGTGCCCAGAAATGGAAATTAGCCAGTTTCTGACTGTATAGCTTAGCGCCATTTGTAAGAATCGGGAACAGGAAATAAATAGCCGAATACAAGGTCATGGTTAAACCGATCAAAATGGCCACGTGCACATGTGGCCCTATAATCCATTGGGTGTTGTGCAAAATACGGTTCAGGCCCAGGTCAGCCTGCATAATGCCGGCCGGAACTGCCAGTGCGAAACCAAGCAATCCGCCAAGCAGGAATTTTAATGGATTGGTCATTTTCAGCGGACGGGCGCTC
>JBBSBT010000269.1:0-5126 GCA_038250985.1 Bacteroidales bacterium | reverse complement strand
AGGAACTGAATGGATGATATCAAGCTACCAGGCATGGCAGCAGCGCTCCCCTTTAGGAAGCGAGCCACAAAGAAGCAACTCTTCTGTTATGCGTATGGTAAGCCGGATGACACAAAAAGAAAGACAGATGAACGGCGTATTCGCACTTTCGTTCAGGGTGCTTGTATTTATGCTTGGATTAATTTTAATGGTAAAGAACTGGTAAGATTTGTCCCAGGCATGTTAAACCACAATTCTTTATTATTTACTATACTATTGAGAATATCCGGCCATTAAACACCCGGACCGACTACAGAACGGGAATTCCAGTCATTATGTCTCTTTATACCTGCCTGTATTTACATGGCGGGCTTATGCCGGATATTCAACTCATGCAACGATTGAAACGATAATACGGAACGACATAAACTTTGAACCTTTTCACCATACACCGCCCTTTCCGTTTGCCTGTTCTTTTTAGGCTTGTCAGGGGAATGCACAAAAAAGTCTGAAATTTGTGAAAAAAAAATCGGGAGGTAACCGGTTTAGCATTTTTTTTTGTATTTTTATATACGTTTTCAAACCAGGCAGTTGATTTATTATCATTATAGTTTAACCAGGATATGGGGTATCCGGGTATCTCTGTTTCTCCCTTTCTCTCAAAGCACTCCGTTAATTTAAGTTTAAAAACCAATTATTCTGAACCGGCTTATTGGCTGGTAATCAAAAATGGGTTCGTGAAGAATAAAAAGCGATGCCCTATGATTTATGAAATAATCAGGAGGCAATTATTTTACCTCTATTCCGGAGCGACAACGAAGGGATAAAGAAAAGCTAAGTGAGTGAAATCAGATTTGGAATTGTCAGACTTCAAACCTGCTTTTTTAATAAACCTGTATTTGTTAAAGGGCAAAAGACAATAAGATTAAATACGGAGAAAGGGTTTTTCAATCTGAAAAGAGAATCTCGTTCAAAATGGAATTTATAGTTTAAAAGAAGCAGTACCCGGGATGGCTAAAGACCTAATTCAGAAGCCGGTAGCCGGATATCCAAAACGCGACAGCTTGTCCCGAAACGGGATATGATTCACTTGGAAACGCCACCATAATTTCTTTTTAATACGCTGATTACATTGCGTTTAAGCACTTCGAAACCGGATTGGCAACAAATTTGCGTCCACTTTACTTCAATATTCTATCGTTGTGAAAGAGTAGCGAAAAAACAAACAGAAAAGTATTGGTTTTATCAAATTTTAAACCTGAACAACTAAAATGACATTGAATTGTTGAAGCTAAACCCAAAAAGCCAGCATAGATAATTTTTTTTCGACTTGTTTACTACCGGTCATATTGCAGTGACCAAATAACTTCAATAACTATATATGGGAATTTTTACCCGCTACTCTATGTGCCGTATAATGCTTGCCTTGGTGAGTGTATTGGTATTTATGATAAGACGGGTGAAAAGCTTTTATATACTACAATCAGCTTTGCTGGTTCTATTCCTGTTATCCATTTCTTTTGAAACATATGCTCAACCTTCAGTTTTATATACCAGTCTTTCTTCAACCACACCAGCCGCTACCAATAACAGGTTTGATGTAATTCCGGTAAGTATTTTCAGGCAATGCAGATTCCAGGCTAATCAAAGTGGTAATTTCTTTTGGGCATTTTCATTAGGAACAACATCTGTATGGGATTACAGCATATGCTGGCGTCCAAATACTTCGGCAAATGTTATGTCATATAATACTTTTATCCCTGTAACATATGACAACGGAGCCAAATATAATACTTCAAATGGTGGCAGCGATGGAGTACTAAACAATATTCAAAACGGTTATTATTATACCTTCAACGTTAGTATAGAAGCATTGGCTGATAATATAATGGAAGTGTTGGAAACCAGTTATAATCCCACACCATTTTCATCATTAACTAGCACTTGGGGTACTAATGGGCAGCGTATAGTAACTGTTGTAATGAATGCTTCGCCTCAATTGGGCGAAAATGTTTTTCTCCGGTATACTACCGGCGGAATTAATTTTCCTTCTTCCTCAACTATTCAGTTTACAATGATTGGAAATACCGGAACCGCTATAATTCCGGCACAAGCACAAGGTTCTACAGTGCATTTTTATGCATATACTTCACCCCGATCTAAAATAGATATCGATGCAGATGCAACTGCATACGGCCAGTCTGCTCATGATATGGCTACGTTGATGATTACAGGTGTACCGGCAAGTTATGTAGAAACATTACCCATAAATGTGGCAAATGCAAATGCATCAAGTAACGGAGATTATGCGACATTGGCGGAAGCATTTACTGCTATTAATAATTTCCCCCAGGCAGGCTACAATATCATAATAACAGTGAACGGTTCTACAATCGAACCGGCTACAGGAGCAGTTCTTAACCAAAATGCCAGTCCCTGGACTTCCATGTTGATTTATCCTTCTGCAACCGGATATTCAATCACGGGTAATCTCGCCGGGTTATCCACAATAAAACTCAATGGTGCAGATAATGTAACCATTGATGGAAGAGTGGGTAGTTCAGGATTAACACCTGACCTTGTAATCAGCAATACCAGTACGAGCAATTTAACCGGAACTTCTACAATTTCATTTGAAGTTGATGCAACCTCAAATACAGTTACCTATTGCAATGTGCAGGGTTCATCTACCACTACAATGGCAACAAATGGTGGAAATATTTTTATAGGAGATGCTGCGATAGCTACCGGGAATGACAACAATGTCATCTCAAATTGTAACATAGGACCAGCCGGCGGCAATTTACCAACCAAATGTGTTTATTTTAGTGGTTCCACCGGATCAACAGCTCTGAACAACAACTCCTGTACGATCACAAATAACAATATTTTCGATTATTTCAACGCAACAATTGCTAGTGCAGGTATTTATATTGCAAACGGCACTACAGATTGTAATTTAACAAATAACCGTTTTTACCAGACTGTTGCCCGCACACAAACCACCGGAACACAGCATTCAGCTATTTGGATCGCAAATACATCGGGCAACAACTTTATGATTTCCGGCAATACCATAGGCTATTCTAATGCCAGTGGTTCGGGCACCTATTCTCTTTCTGGTCTTACCGGAACTCAATTTATACCAATTTACCTGAATGTTGGCACAACAGCTGTAACAAATGTTCAATCCAACACTATCGCAGGAATTGCTATATCAGGTTCTTGTAATGGCACCGATGATAAAAATCCTTTTACAGGAATTTATGTTGCTGCAGGACTGGTAAATATTGGTGGTATTGCGGCAAATATTATTGGGAGTATAACGGCTATTGGGAGTATTACTTTCTCATCAAGTTCAGTTAGTACCAGTGATTTGAATGGAATCTACAGCCAGGCTCCAAGTGACTGGGTAACCAACAACAACATCATTGGTGGAATTACAGCCTCAAACTCTGGTGGAAGTACCATACAGTTATCCGGTATTCGTGCCTTTTTAGGTGCGTCTTCTGCCTGGACATGCAACAATAATACAATTGGCGGTACAATCCCTAATTCAATGTATAATACTTCAACGTCAATCAATAGCTGGATTGATGGTATATATAATCAAAGATCTTCCGGAACTTTTATCAACAACACTATAAGAAACCTTACTGCTGCTGGTGGCGCCGGCGGCGGAGCCACACCAATTTTTTCGGTAATTGGTATTGCGATTTCAGCAAGTTCAGGTAATCACACTGTTTCACAAAATACAATTTACAATCTCAGTAATGTTAATCTATCGCAATCGACTGATGTTTATGGAATTATGTTTACAGGATCTTCAGGAACTAATTTGGTAGAGCGTAATTTTATTTATTCGTTAACCAATCCTTCTACAGACAACACGGCTACCCTTATTGGGATAAAGATTAATGGCGGAACAACAACGTACAAAAATAATATTGTCAGTTTAAGTACAAATTCTTTCGGTGCAATTGTTAACGGATTTAATGATGGCGGAGGCACAAATAATATTTATCACAATACAATATCTCTGAATGGTTCTTCCACATACCAGGATGCAGCATATTTTTCTTCGGGTACGAATACAAGAAATATCCTTAATAACATCTTTGCCAATACACGAACCGGAAGTGTAACCCATAATGCTATAAACATTATATCTGCTACTAATCTTAACATTGATTATAATGATTACATCGGTACTGTTACCAGTGGCGGTGCCAACAGCCTTACTGTTTTACCGGGATTCGGGAATCCATCTGGCATTGTATTAACTGATTATATACCTACTGCTGCAACCCTTACAGGAACAAGTACATTACTGGTAGCTGTTCCTTCCGATATTGATGGAACTATCCGTTGTATACCAACCATAGGCGCACAGGAAAATCCAATCGCACCCGGCGTATCTACAGCGACGGCATCTCCTAACCCGATATGTTCCGGAGGAACGGTAACCTTGACAGGCAGTTCGGCAGGAGCTACAACCTGGAGTTGGACAGGACCTGGATTTTTAGCCTCTACACAAATTGCAACAGTTCCGAATGTTACAGCTGGTGGAACTTATACCTTAAACGCTTCCAATTGTAACGGTTCTGCAGCTCCGGTTTCAGTAACAGTAACTATAGGGGATTCAGAACCTCCTGTAGCCATTTGCAAGGATATTACAGTATTCCTGAATACATCAGGCACTGCATCTATAGTTGCTACAGATGTTGACAACGGATCAACCGATAACTGTGGCATCGCTTCCAGGTCAATAAATCAAAGCACTTTCAGCTGTTCCGATATATCATCTGCGGCTCCGGTTTTTTCTGACCTGATTATTTCGGAATATGTTGAAGGAACAAGTAATAATAAAGCAATTGAAATATATAATGGGACTGGTGCAACTATAAATCTAGCCTCAGGAGGATATAATCTGCAAATGTTCTTCGACGGTTCTGCTACTGCTGGACTTACTATAAACCTGACCGGTACAGTGGCATCCGGTGATGTCCTGACTTCGACACAGGGACACCCTAAATATTTTTCCAGAAGTTTTCATCAAACAACATTGCGATAGACTTGTGTTTTGATGTTATCAGCATAGTTTTTTTCAGGGTTTTACCGCTTGCAGGTAGCTTTACTTTAATGGT
>JBBSBT010000268.1:0-5126 GCA_038250985.1 Bacteroidales bacterium | reverse complement strand
TACCCGAAGCCACAGCCCTGTTATGAAGAGCATGGATAAAGTGATTATTATCGAATCAAAATCGATCAGTGAATACCTGCAGCAACTGGAGGATATTGGGGAAGATATTGCAGATTACGAGAGCATATGGGGATATTCCATCGGCGAAACCGAACCCAGAATGTCGTTATATGAATATCCCGGATATGATTTTACCATATCGAAGGAATTCACAAACCTGGGGATAACAACGGAATAAGTATAAGAGCAATATTCTAAGTCATTCCGGGAAACTGCCATACCAATGAACCTTTCTTTATCACATCACCAAACACTGATATGTTCCTGAATAAGTATATCCCGGCAGGAATGGAAACAGATTTTTCAAATGGTTCATGTTTTTAAAATAAAAAATCAATTCCTTTCATGCACAGATATGATTCCGGTTAAAGCCTGGAATAAGTTTGAAGAGGATTAACAATATTTAAAAGTTTCTTTTGAAAAACCAGCTATCTAACTGGTATACATACTAGAACAAGGCATTTTTTATTTAATATCCTGAATAAAAAAAAATCTTGAAACGAGCTATCCATAAGGCAGAGCCATAGTGGAATTTCGCTCGTTTCATTTTGGCCTAAAGGCACAAAAGCCGAAATTTATTTATTGCACCTCACCCAAAACTGTCCATAACAGTTTTGACCTCTCCTCAAGGAGAGGTGAATTAGGAACCCCAAGGCAGAGCCTCGAGGAATTCTTCCAATTAAATCAAAAAACGAAAACCCGAATGACAATCCGAACCACAGTCAGTAACCGAAGGTGTCACCCATTTCGGTATTGATCATATCCCGGTTTTTGCGCTGGATAGCCAGGTTATCACTAATTTAGATCCAAGCGAAATTCAATTACCCTCAAATGAATTGACGCCTTCCGGTCACCGCCCCGATAATTGCTCCGGCCAGCGATACTATCCAGCCACTGCATATCACTATCCACATGGAACTAATCCAGAAATTAGGTTCGACCACTGCGGAAATTATAGTTACCAGATTGCAGATAACCGGCACATACCAGATGCTCTTTGGATTTTGCCTGCAAATAAAAAAACAGGCCAAAGCGATAAGGATATCATATGTGATATAGGCTATGAGTTCACCATCAAAGTCAGGTTTCAGAAAGGATACCAAGACTTCCGCAAGAACTATTAAAAAAATTAATGCGAAGATTGTTGTTAATTATGCCAATGCCCAACTGGGAATACCCTCAAAAAATGACTTCTTACCTTTTGATTTCATTTTGAATGGATTTTGAAGATTATTTACTTTTTCCTGTTTTTCAACAGATTTGAAAATAATTTTGAAAACACGATTCTTACCTCATCACGAAAGGCACAATGATGGCGATAATCCCTGTGCAAACCACCACCATGATAAAGAGGTTATACCTCACACTGTAATTACCCAGGAGCGAGGCATCGTAGTATTTGTCCACATTCTGATCCTTGTACATGGTAATCAAACCATTCAGCAGTTTAGCCCTGGTTTGTTTTCCTTTCAGCAATCCTATAATGGCAACCAGGTTGATCAGGATGACCAGGCCGACAAAAATGAACATGACGATCAGGATGGTTTCATTCGTTCGTGATTGCTCCGCTGAACCGGCATTGATTGCCAGCGTTATCAGGTTAAGTACAATAGCAGCAAGAATAAAGATGATATCCGTTTTTGCACTTTGCTGCAGTTCGGATGTAATGTGTTTGTGAACCTGTTCTAACATGACTTTCTTGTTTTAAAATGCAATTAATAAGTTTTGTGTTACAGGTAAGAAACATTAAAGTTAATACTATTTTGGAGAAATTCAGCACACAACAGCCTGATATTTAATGTGAATCAAGGGTTAAAACTGTGATTTATTTAGTTGCCAGCCGAGCCACATTAGTTGAATTCAGCCTTTGATTAGCATATTTACTAAACTCCTAATACGGCATAAAAAAAGAGGAAAAATGATGGCAAATTTCATCCGGTGGCTCGAACAATATTTGTTCGGGAACACCAGTGGCTTTCGAAAAGTACTTATCAAGTGCTTTTGCTTCCTCCCTCATTTTCTCAGCACCTGCCTGGTTTCCCTGTATCATGTCGATAATTCCAAACACTCCGATCGTATAGGCTTTCATGGGGACAACCGGCTCAGGTTTGGTTTGTAAATATTTTTCAAAATAAGATTTGGCAATGGGCAGTTCAGTCCCGGCAAGGTCTTTATTTTGCATGGCTTGCATCATATGATACCTTCCAAGGTCCAGGATACGAATATTTTCCTTAGGATCTGATTTGATTGCCTCATTAAAATATTTTTCGGCATTTTCAGGATCATCTTTAAACAAACAAGCAATACCTGCCTGCGAAAGCAGATTTGGAGTCCTTCCTTTTAAGGCAATCTGATCTTTCCAGAATTTCTCACGGTCAGCACTTTCAGGCAAAAGGTCTGCCTTTGCCCTGGCTCCAAAATAACTGTCGGTTTTTGCAAGTTTAGCGGCCCAGGCCTGGGCTTTTAAACTATCACCACCCATATCCGGAGGTAGCATACCGTAAATTTCGACCAAATAAAGCATTGGCTCACAATAATCAGGTTTCAGGGTAAGTACCTTTTCGAATTGTTTACAGGTTTCGGCGATATTATTTTTTATCTGATCCTGTTGCCCTGTCTGCATAGCTATAAATGATTTCAGGAATTTTGCAATGCCGCAGTAATAGGCATAGGTTACATTTTTGGGATCAAACTGCACCGCTTTATCAATGGAGTTTACGATGTCGTCAATTTTAGTTCCTCCGCCACCGACAAGCATATAATGTTTTATCCTGGCCATTTCGTAATGAGCCATTGCATTGGTTGAATCCTTTGTAAGGATCTGTTCGAGCAAAACTTTTGCTTCATCCACTTTACCATTCATCCTCAGATCAAAGGCTTTGAGCACTTCCTTGTCAGGCTTATTGCCTGCAAATGTGCTTGCTGACAGAAAACATATCAGCAAAATACTGAGCAATTTAACTGTTTTCATTTTTCAAGGGATTTAGATTCGACATTTTTTTCGTACTTTTAAGATTCAAAATTAAGACGATACCATTCTCCTCTTTTGTAAGTAGCTTGTAAAAGATTTGTAAAATACTTTACCATCGTTTTACTACCATCAAACCCTGTAATTAAAGACCTTTGTGAACGACAAGGATTTACAGATTTTCGGAATGCTGAAGCAACAGATTGCGGAGCGCATGCAGCAATCCTACCCGGGCAAAAATTCTGCTATGGCTGAATGGAAGGGACAGGATATCGTAGATTTCCAGGAAGAGTTGCTGCTTGCCGTGAATGCTCATATCAGCGAAAAATGGTTCTACATTCATTTTAAATCGGAAAATGAAACATTACCGCGCATCGACATGCTCAACCTGCTGAGCCGGTATGCAGGTTATGCCAACTGGGATGATTTCAGGTTTAAAAATGCGGCCCACTCCAATGCTGTCATAAAAACACTGGGCGCGAACCGCTATTTTATCCTTGTTCCGCTGGCGGCCGTGATTATCCTTGGACTTTTATTTGTAATCTTTCGCTTTTTCAGTACAAGGGAATATAAATTCAGTTTCTATAATGCCGATACTGCCGAGCCTTTATCCAACAGCATCATTGAAGTGAATGTACTTCGCAATGCCGAATCACCGGTAAGCTATTTATGCCGGTCCGACGGTAGTTTTGTACTTAAAACCGGTCAGGCCAGTGTACGATTTGTAGTACAAACGCCTTATTTTCTTACAGATACCATTGTGCGGGTCCTGGATAAGTTCAACCGGAAGGAAACCGTGAAACTCCGACCCGACAATTATGCGCTAATGATTCAGTATTTTGCCACCGGCAATATTAAAGACTGGCAAAAAAGACGGCAACAACTGGATAAGATGATTTCGGACAGCGCCATGATTTACCAGGTTTTCAACAAGCAGACCACCGGGGTGGAACTCTTTAACAAATGGGAGTTTATCAATAAACTCACCCTTCCCTCCACAGGGTTAAAGAATATCGATATAGTTGACACAAAATATGAAAACGACAGGATTTCGCTGATTCGTTTCAGGCAGAAGGAGGCAGTACGATGAGGAAATATCTGTATATATTCGGCGCTTGCCTGGCATACGTGCTCCTTAGTTCAAAATCCTGTGATTCTGATCAGGAGGATAATGCAGTTTTGCAAAAAAACAATATCGAAAAAACGAAAGAAAGCATCATTGCCGGATTTGAAGCAGAGACATTATCGGATACAAGCCTGCGGGCCTTTGAGATAAAGGCTCAACAAAAACTGGTTGATTTCGGCGACTATTTGGGGATTTATTATGATAAAACATTGGATCCAACTATGAAAAGCCAGGCCGGGCTGATGATTAAAAATCTTTTTGTCTCCGACAGGGTTTTGATCCGTTCGCTTTCGCCAAACGAAAAAGACAAAAGGAATCTCTCTTTAGCTGCATTTCTTAGTTCCGATTATTTTCCCGGCTATAATTCCATACAAATAAAAATCGATTCGATTGTTCTCACCGAACCGCTGCATCAAAGCACCGGATATGTTTACAGCGGATCATTAAAATTCCATTACCTTTTCAAAGCTTACTCTTCCTCCGATACTATTTCTGTCAGCAAGCATACTATGAAAGTTGATATTTTTGCCGAAAAGGCAACTAAAATCTTCGGGGCGGATACGCTGAGGGTTTGGGGCGTGTTACTGGGAGATATGCATTAATGAAAATCAAGGGTTCAAAATGCAAATCTTTATTGCCAGTTAAGCCCTTCAAGGGTTTAAACCCTTGAAGGGCTTAACTGGCTCAACATCAATAGTTTAATTCAACACTTGATTCGCATTATTAATACCTTTTTATCAAGGTTTTGAATGAATTAGCTCAAAAAGAGTACAAGTTCATAAAACAGGCAGCATTTAAAATATTTCCAGAATTAACCATCCTGATCAATTTGTCAATATTTCATAAATATGTCAATTTTAACATAATTTAAAACCTACAGTTAATATCTTTGTTGTGTTATAAAGATAATACTTTGAATGATCAGATTATAAAAAACGTATTCCCGGTTACAGGCATGGCATGTGCCGCATG
>JBBSBT010000267.1:0-5130 GCA_038250985.1 Bacteroidales bacterium | reverse complement strand
GTCTGACGGGTCGAATAAATATCACTGTGATCACCAAAAATTGAAAGGGCCTGTGCTGCAAGGCTCCGTGCTGATACATGGAAAACAGCAGGCAAAAGTTCACCGGCCATTTTATACATATTCGGGATCATAAGCAATAAACCCTGCGAGGCTGTGTAGGTTGTGGTAAGGGCACCGGCCTGCATGGAACCATGAACGGCTCCGGCGGCTCCGCCTTCACTCTGCATTTCCACCACACGTACTGTTTCGCCAAAGATATTTTTGCGGCCATAAGCTGCCCATTCGTCAACGTATTCGGCCATGGTTGATGAAGGTGTGATCGGGTATATAGCTGCCACCTCACTGAACATGTATGCAACATGTGCAGCAGCGTAATTGCCGTCACAGGTTACATATTTCTTTTTTTCACTCATATGTTTGAATATTAGATTATTGACTAAAAATAACTTGTATCCTGCCTTGTTTTAAAAGCGGTGCAAAATTACCTTTTTATAAGGAATTGTACGGTAATAAATGTAAAAAATACGCTAAGTAGTGCTAATTTAAAATGATTATAGATTAGAACGCTGATAAGCTTCAGCAAGTTGCATTAAAATAAATTTACCGGCCGGGGATAATTCTATAGTTCAAAAAAAGTTCAGGTATTCCAATACTTATATCTGAAAATTTAGTAACTTTCGGCTTTCAAATCAGGCACAAATTATTTTAATTAATATTCATTAAAAAATTAAAGAAGGAGGAATACGTATGATCAACCTCACCACAAATTACATGGGAATTGAGCTCAAAAATCCCATCATTGCAGGTGCAAGCGGCATGTCGTCGGACTTGAACATGTTGAAAAAACTTGAAGCTGCAGGCGCTGCTGCCGTTATTTACAAAACCTTGTTTGAGGAACAGATAAACCTTGAAAGCGCTCAGTTTGAGGATCGACTTGAGGCCATGGACAACCTGAGTGCTGAAATTACCAGAGTTTATCCAAAGCTGCAGTACGCCGGTCCGGAAGCCCACCTGGTGAACCTTCGCAAAGCAAAAGAGACTCTTGGCATCCCTGTAATCGCCAGCCTGAATTGCCTTTACGATAATACATGGATTGAGTATGCCCGTCTGATTGAAAAAACCGGCGTTGATGGAATTGAATTAAATTTTTATTTCGTACCCGGCGATTTTGAAGCCGAAGGACGTTCAATTGAAGAGGCACAACTGGACCTTGTAAAAACGATAAAATCGAAAATTTCCATCCCTGTCAGCGTTAAACTCAGCTCGTTTTATTCGAACCCGTTGAATTTCATCTCGCGTCTTGATAAAGCAGGAGTAAATAGTGTGGTGATTTTTAACCGTATGTTCGAGCCTGAAATCAATGTTCAGGATATGAAACATGTTGCCCCGTTCTACCTGAGCCATGAAGGCGATTACCGCCTGGCACTAAGGTATGCAGGATTGCTGTATGGCAATTTGAAAGCCCAGGTTTGTGCCAATACCGGTATATATCAGGGTAAGGATGTTGTTAAAATGATTTTGGCAGGGGCTGATACAGTGCAGGTAGTTAGTACCCTGTATAAAAACAAACCAGAACATATTGCGACCATGCTCAGCGAAATAGAAGCCTGGATGGAATCCAAAAAGTTTAACACTTTAGCCGACTTCAAAGGGAAACTATCGAAAAAAGAGATAAAAGATCCTTTTATTTACAAACGAGGTCAGTATGTTGACTTATTACTCGGGTCAGATGAACTGATCAAATAGCGTTTTATTATTTTACTGAATGAACCCTGTGCTGAAAATGCCGGGGTTTTTAATTTGCAGTTCAATTGCTTTATAATGTGGGGCAAGCAATGGTTTAAAGCCGGATCCCGATAGCTTTCGGGACCGGAGACCGAAGTTAAAGCAACGGACTATCTTCTCTTCCTGATAATACTCTTTTAATGAGCAAATAAACCCGCCTCCATTTTAAAACAGTAATTTGGATGCACAAAAAAAACCGGCAAAAGCCGGTTCTTTGTCAACGGGTAGGAAGAGATTATTTGAGCTGCAATTTTTCTAAAATATCTTTTGCTTCCTGCCGGTGGAAATTATCCGGGTTTGAAGCAACTACAAGGAATTGGTCAACGGCTTTATCTTTTTGATTGCTCTTCAGATAGCAAAGGCCAAGATACCATTCGGCATGCTCGATATAAAGGTTATCGTTTTGCCTGATAATGGTATTAAATGCTTTTATCGAATTATCAAAGTTTCTTGTTTCTATATTCGCGATGCCATAATAGAACCACACGGCTATATTCGAACGATCTTTATCGAGTATGTTTTTGAATAATACCGAAGCTTTGGCGAAATCTTTTTCCTGGAACTTGATCACTGCCTCCAGTATATTCTGATCGCCACGGGTTTGATCCACAATATTCTCAGAATTGTAATATTGCGAGAAGAGTGCATCATTCGTAACATTCCGGTTCGTTTGTAAAAACAAGGTAGCGGCAACAGCACACATAACAATTACCGATGCGGCAGCATACCACCATTTCCGTACATACATGCGTACCACAGGGACCCCGGTTTTTTCGACCCGATTGGCTTTAAGTGAGGCAAGGATTTTCTGCCGTAAATCAATAATATCATCCCTTACAATAGCTGAATCAATGCTCTGCGAGAGTTTCAGTTCTTTGGCTAACTCCGGATTGGATCTCAGCTCCTTCTCGAAAGCAACTCTTTCGGCGGGTGCCATCTCGTTAGCGAGATACTGCTCGATACTGGCGGAGTGTTTAAAATTAGTTGTCATTTTTTATCATTTTTTGACTTCGTGGATCACTGGCAATTCGTTTCTTTAATTCTTCCTTACAAAGATATTTCCTTGTTTTGGCATAATTTTCGGTTTTGTAACCAAGTATCGAAGCAATTTCACGCAAAGGGATATTCTTAACAAAGAGCCTCAAAAGTTTTTGGCAATCATTTCCCAATGCCAGAAAATGTATCTGAATAATCCTGTGCAGTTCGGCCTCTTCAATACTGGCTTCCTGAAGCATGTCCTTAGGCAGATCGATATACTCTTCAACATCAGTTAGTTTGTCGAAAATAGCTTTACGCTTGTTTAGCTTCTGGAGCCACAGATTCCGGCAAACCGAATACATGTAAGTTTTAAAAGAACTGGTTAATGTCAATTGGTTTAAGCTGATCTTATTGTAGATGATGATCATCCCATCCTGAAATGTATCTTCAGCATCTTCTCCGGATCCTCCATTCTCGGTCACGAGGAATCTTATCAACGGAAAAAATTCCTTGTAGATGAAATTAATGATGTAATCACTTCTTAACCTCAATCCCTCCAGTATGGCTTCATCAGAATAATGGATCATCACTGTTATATTATCCAGATTATTAAAAAAGGTAATACCATTTTTATAACTTTTTTTTATTTTTTTTTATTAAAGCATTTAACTATCTGATATTCAATGTTTTTTAATTGGGTAAACTTATTAACATTTTATTGCAAAAACACAAAATCAATGAAATAAATTGATTTCAAATCATCAATTCCAGTGCAAAGATGCTACAAATTTGATTTTTTTTACAACTATTTTGCATAATTCATATAACCTTTTTAAAAAATATGGATTAAGTGTTATAACGCTTCCACCAAAAATAGTGTTTAATTCCTCAGGATTTAAAGAATCAAGCCTTAAATCTCCTTCAAAACGTAATCAGTTTAAATCCATTTATTTATAAATCCAAACAAATTCCAAAAACCATGAAAAAAGCATTTACCTGTTTCTCGTTTCTATTTTTAGCAATTCTTGTAGCCCCTGTTTTGAAGGCTGCCGACGTTAGTGGAAAAGCGCTATACCAGGGCGACAACACACGGCCTATTGGCTATACAGCAGTTACCTTGAAGAATACAGACAATAACACCTTACAAACATACAATACCGGAGCAGACGGTTTTTATCAGTTTACAGGAGTTCCCAATGGAAATTATAAACTCACAGGCACCACCCAAATTGCCGGCGGTGGAGTTACCTATTACAGCGCTGCATTGGTTTTTTTGAACGTGATCGGTGTATATCAGTTAACGCCTATTCAGTTTCTGGCATCGGATGTGGATGCAAATGGCAAAATCGATATGACTGACTATAACCTGATAGTAAATAACATTCTGCAAAAAAAACCCTTCCCTGCAGGCACATGGAGATTTGAAAATGTAGCCTTTACAATCTCTGATTTAAAAGATGCCCCCCCTCATGGTCTTGGTGGTACACTTTCAGGAGATGTAGGAGGCGCATTTATCCCAACAGCCAACAGCACACCTGCATTGCCTTTGGCACAACTTGGCACACTCAATGTTACCGTTGATCAAGCATTTACAACCCAAATCCTTACACAGAATGAACTTTCAATTACAGGTGCCGGGATTATTATCAACTACCCTTCAGAGTTGCTGCAAATAGAGTCGGTTGAGTTTAAAGGTGCTGATTACCAATACAATATTGCAGACGGACAAATCAGGCTCATTTGGGGAAATCCAAATACTGCACCACTCAATTTCAACGAAGGTGAAACTTTCATCACCATTCATGGTATCAGCAGAACCGCATTTACCGAAGGAATGACTGCCGGCATCAGCCTGGACGGGAATACCAGTATTGTAAACTCATCAAATAAAGAGCAAACCAAACTCAACTTTGCATCCCCGCTTATTAAATTTGGTAAACCATCCCTGAAAATAAGTAACTATCCCAATCCGTTTAAAAATTCAACCCGCCTAACCATTTATACCCCGGAAGCCGGAAATGCAGTACTCGAAGTTTATAACACAAGAGGTCAGCTGGTGAAAAGTATTTCAGCCGGTGCTTTGAATGCAGGATACCAGGAAGTTATTCTGGATGCTGACCAAATGGTGAAAGGTTATTATATCTGTAAAATTCGTGTTCAGGCTAAAACTGCTGTATATACTGAAGCAATAAGGATATTGAAAGCTGAATAACTATAATAAAAATAATTTTTAAGAAAAGGAGCATATTGCTCCTTTTTTTTATTCCTCTAAGGCGAACTTTATTTTATATGAGTATCAGGAAAGATACAGAAAAGTCTTGTTTTTGGGGTTACCCACCCCGACCCTCCCTGAAAACAGGGAGGGAG
>JBBSBT010000266.1:0-5169 GCA_038250985.1 Bacteroidales bacterium | reverse complement strand
TGGATAAGCGGATTCCACTCTGTATCAACTTCTTCGGCCCGCGTTCAGCAACTTTCACCAAACCCTCAGAAACTCGCGGGGCAGTGTTCCAAACTTAAATGCTGCCTCAATTACGAAGTTGAAGCGTATAACGATGCATTGAAGGGTTTCCCGGATGAAAATGCAGTTCTCAAAACCAGGCAAGGTGACGTGCTATTGCAAAAAATAGATGTATTTGGCGGAACCATGTGGTTCGGTTATAAAGGCAAAGAGCACGAAATGTTTGCACTCACAGTCGACAGGGTAAAAGAAGTAATTGAAATGAACAAAGCGGGCAAAATCCCTGACAAAATAGAAGACTTCACCATCAGGCAGGATAAAAAACCAGCTTTAGGGCTTGTTGTTGCTTCCGAAGATCTTTACCGTTTTGATAAAAAGAAATAATCCCCGCAATAACCTGATGACAGATACAACAGTAATGGCTTTAAAAAAAATCTTTTCCCGGCACTCTTTTATACGGATTCCCGCCATACTGCTTATTGCCCTATTTGCAGCTACTGCCTGCAATAATGAAGTGTTCCACAACGAGTCGGTGCATTTGAAAAATAACGAATGGAAAGCATCCGATACACTTTTTTATACCTTTGATTCAAAAGACACGCTTTCATCGTACGATTTTTATTTTGAAATCCGGAATACAACGGATTACGACATGCAAAACCTGTACTTGTTCATTACCGCTTTATACCCGGGTAATACATACTCACGCGATACTGCCGAATGCATCCTGGCAGCTCCCGACGGCAAATGGTACGGCAAAGGAATAGGCAAGCACAAAGATAACAGGTTCCTGTTCCGCAAAGGTGTAAGATTCCGTAAACCGGGAAACTATATAATTGCTGTGAACCAAGCCATGCGTAAGGATACACTGAAAGGCATTTCGGATGTAGGGATTCTTATTAAAAAACAAGCCAATTAAGTGCAAACGCCAGATTGAAATTAGTTTATATAATGAAAAAACAACTGAATGAAAACGGATGGGTGAAATGGTTCTGGAAATGGTACGTCATCTCACTTCTGTTAATTGCTGTATTTTTTGTAATGCTTTCCCAGGGATGGTTAGGCTTTATGCCGTCATTCGAAGAACTTGAAAACCCCAAAAGCAAGCTTGCTTCAGAAGTAATTTCGGCTGATCAGAAAGTTCTCGGATCCTTTTACCTGGAAAACCGTTCCAATATTCATTATTCTGAGTTATCTCCCTGGTTGGTAAAAGCATTGATTGCTACCGAAGATTTCCGGTTCGAACAACATTCAGGTATCGATGGCAGGGCGATGATACGGGTTGCATTGGGGATGATTACAGGGAAAAATAAAGGAGGCGGAAGTACAATTACACAGCAATTGGCTAAAAATTTATTTCCACGGGAACAACACTATACTGTTTTTGGTACAGGTTTCGCTAAATTGAAAGAATGGGTCACGGCCATTAAACTCGAACGCAATTATACCAAGGAAGAGATACTTGCATTGTACCTGAATACCGTTGATTTCGGCAGCCTGGCCTTTGGCGTAAAATCGGCTTCCAAAACGTATTTCGACAAAACACCTGCTCAACTCAACATACAAGAATCTGCTGTTCTGATAGGGTTGCTTAGAGCCCCTTCTTATTATTCCCCCGTCCGCAACAAAGAGCGCTCGAAGAAAAGGCGTGAGGTGGTTTTAAGCCAAATGCTGAAAAACGAGTATATTACTGAAAGACAATACGACTCGGTTCGGGTTTTGCCCCTTGATATGTCGCTATATACCCTGCAAGATCACAATAGCGGACCCGCTACATACTTCAGGGAATACCTGAGGCTGTCATTGATGGCTGAAAAGCCGGACAAAGACAATTATGAGAATTTTGACGATTATTCAGCCGATTCGGTTCGCTGGCTTCGCGACCCTGCCTTTGGCTGGGTAGCGAAAAATAAAAAAGCTGATGGTACTTATTACAACCTGTATAAAGATGGACTAAAAATTTATACAACCATTAACTCACATATGCAACGTTTTGCCGAAGAAGCTGTAACCGAACATATGGCAAATGACCTGCAGCCTGCATTTTTCAAGCATTGGAAAGGGAATTCCCATGCTCCTTACGATCTTTCGGATACAAAGGAAATCCAAAAATTGCTCATTGCTTCAAAGAAACGTTCGGACAGGTACCGTAGCATGAAGAAAGCCGGCATATCAAACGACTCTATTGAACTGGCATTTAAAACGCCTATTCCCATGCGGGTTTTTTCGTGGAAAGGTGATATCGATACCATTATGAGTCCGATGGATTCCATCAAATACCATAAATGGTTTCTGCATGCCGGTTTGATGTCGATAGAACCACAGACAGGGTATGTTCGGGCCTATGTAGGCGGAATTAATTTCCGGTTTTTCAAGTATGATCATGTAGTAGTAGCCCGCCGGCAGGTCGGATCTACCTTTAAACCCTTTGTTTACACGGTAGCCATGCAGGATGGACAAATGTATCCCTGTTCGCAGGTACCCAATGTACAGTATTCCATTGAAGCAAACGGGAAACTTTGGTCGCCCTCAAACTCCAGCAAATACAAAGAAGGCCAGATGGTTACTCTCAAAGAAGCCCTGGCAAATTCAATCAACTGGATTTCGGCTTATCTTATTAAGCGGTTTTCGCCTGAAGCTGTCATAAAAATTGCACGTAAGATGGGGATTTTCAGCCCATTACCTGCCGTTCCTTCCATTTGCCTGGGTACTCCTGATATTTCCCTGTACGAAATGACCGGCGCTATGAGTACGTTTGCCAATAAGGGTATTTTTGTTCAGCCTTTGTTTATAACACGTATTGAAGATAAACACGGGAATGTAATTCAACAGTTTATCCCGCACCAGGACGAAGCTATGAGTGAACAAACTGCCTATATGATGATCGGATTGATGAAAGGCGTTGTTGAAAGTGGCACAGGCTCACGCCTTCGTGGAAAATATGGATTTACCAATCCCATTGCCGGTAAAACCGGAACTACACAAAGCAACTCCGATGGCTGGTTTATGGGTCTTACACCCGACCTGGTTACCGGCATTTGGGTAGGCGGTGATGATCGCGTCATTCGTTTTCGCAGCACTTCACTAGGCCAGGGTGCCAATATGGCTTTGCCCATCTGGGCGCTGTATATGAAACGTGTCTATGGAGATAACCAGTTGCAACTCACCCGTGGCGATTTTGAAAGACCCGACGGATTGAAGGAAGATTATTTTAATTGTACTACTTTCGATGCAAATGAATCGGGCACCAATTCGGCGAGTGATATCGATAAATATTGATGGTCGCCAGCCATTAATTTAATACATTTATGTAAAGAAAAATATCCGGAAACAGCTCTTTATATTTTCCCTCCGGTTTTTTCAGGCTACAGTACTTGTATTTTCTGCCAATACATTGAAGTATTCCTTATCACGCTCCTCAAGGCGGAGAAATTGTTTTCAGATCAATTTTCTATTGTCGCTATGATCACGGATATGTCGCTGGTGACTTGACTTATAGCATCTGAAGCTTGATTTGCTGTTTTTATCCCAATGCAAATATCAGAAGTGTTTCTTTTCATCAGTTTAGATTAGGGTCTGCTGAAAAACTCAGCTATTCTGTCCCAATTTTATATTGCGGTGCTCTGCACCTTGTGTTTAATGCGGCTTGCTTATGGATACAAATATTTCGCCACTCTGCGGCTGCGTGTTAGGTGCAACGCACCGAAATAGCAAGTGCAAGCATTTTCTTTTCCAGATTAATAATCCGTGCATTTATTCAACCAAATAGTATTGTATTATTTTGATAAACATACATATACATGATTTTCAGCAACTCCTGGATCAGATAACAATTTATCCATGTATTACTGGAAGAAAAGCTCAATGTTAGTTCCGGTAATATGTTTATTATGAAATCAAAAAAAAGGCCATCCCGGTAACGAGACAGCCTTTCCGAATATTTTGAAAATAAATTATTATGGGGTAATCCCAAGTTTTTTCTTCACGAGAGGGGCTATATCTTCACCACCATCGGAATAAAGTAAAATATCTTCAACTCCATTCAGGATATAGGCGAAATTTCCCTCTTTGGCAACAGCTTTGATTGCTGCTTTTGCCTTGTCAACAAAAGGAGTTATCAGTTCGGTCTGCTTGTCCGAAAGCTCTTTCTGGGCTGACTGCTGGAAAGCTTCGATACGACCCTGGAGATCAGTGATTTCTTTTTCCTTGGTGTTTTTAATAATGCTCGACATGGAAGCTACGTTTTTCTGGTAATCGGCACCTTTCATTTCCAATTCTGATTGCATGGTCTGCAATTCACCCTGGAGTGATTGAACGTATTTTTCCATAACAACTTTAACGGTATCCTGGCCTGGCATCTGTTCCAGCACTTTTCCAAAGTCGATGTGTCCGATTTTTGTGGCTTTCTGGGCATTGGCGCTTGCTGCAACAGCAATCAATAGTACAATTGCTAAAACTTTTGAGAGATTCTTCATCATTTTTAAATATAAGGGTTTAAGTATTTCGGATTTAATGAGGCGCAAAGGTAAAAAAAAGGCCTTACCAAACGCAGCAGTGTGCTATTTTTTACTTTTCGGGGTTTGATCAGGCTTATAGGTATACCCAAGTTTATCAAGTACCTGTTCGCTTATATCATACTTTGCATTGGTATACAAGAGCGTGGCACTACCGGCTTTATCGAATACAACAGCATAGTTTTCGGAAGTCGATATCTCCTCAATAGCATTGTATATTTTTTCCTGTATTGGTTTAATGAGTTCCTGGCGTTTTTTAAATAGGTCACCATCCTGTCCAAACCGTTTTTTTTGCAAATCCTTTGCTTCCTTCTCTTTCTTAATAATATCATCCTCACGTTTCTTTTTCATATCTTCGGGAAGCAACACGGCTTCATTCTGGAAGCTCTTATACATCTTATCAATTTCCGCAAACTTGGATTCAATTTCTTTTTGCCATTGAACTGAAAGCTCATCGAGCTGCGTCTGTGCATCAGAATACTCCGGAATGTTGCCGAGTATGTAATCCGTATTTACAAATGCATACTTCTGGGCTGAAGCGCCAAAGCCAAAAGCAAAGATGATAGCTGTTATTAAAAGAATTTTTTTCATAGTATTTCTACCTTAGGATTGATAT
>JBBSBT010000265.1:0-5172 GCA_038250985.1 Bacteroidales bacterium | reverse complement strand
AGGTTGATGCTGGCTCCGAAGGCAGAAGCCCCGTTGGTAGAGGTTCCGACACCCCGTTGAATCTGAATGTTGTCGGTTGACGTTGCAAAATCGGGTAAATCCACCCAATAAACATTATGCGATTCGGGATCGTTTAGCGGCATACCGTTGATTGTAATATTGATACGGGTCATATCCGTACCGCGTATACGTAAAGCCGTGTAGCCCATCCCGTTGCCTGCGTCGGATGTGGAAACGGCCGATATGCTGTTTCCCAGCAATACAGGCAAATCCTGACCGAAATTTAAAGCTGAAATCTCCCGCTTGTCAAGATTTTGGTATGCTACCGGAGTATTGCTGCCGGCGCGTGTGGCGTACACAATTACTTCATCCGCCATAATTGCAGCTGGAACAAGATCAATAGAGAGCGTTGTTTTTTTAGCTAAATCAACAAAAGTCGTATCTGTATTAAATCCCATATAACTAACCACAGCAATGTAGGACCCGGGTTTAAGGTTTCTGATTTCGTAAGATCCGTTGTCGTCGCTTACTGAAGCGTAATATGTGTTGAGCAGCCTGATGCTTGCCCCTGCTAATGCTTCTTTTGTTGTACTGTTTACTACTTTGCCCGATAGGCTGATCTGTGCCTTTCCTATGAATGGCAATAGCGCCAGCAAAGCTGGAATAATCATTTTTCTCATTAATTGTTTTCTCATTTTAGTTAAACTTCAAATGGCGAACAGGGAAAATCCATTCATTTAAAGTTTGTCCATCCCTTCGCCGGCATTACCCGTATCAGGTTCAATGGGTTTGATCTCAGCCCGTTTTGTTAAGGCACCCCTATTCTGTATCAACTGCAAAAGTAGTGTATTTTCAGGAAGGATGATTCCGGGATGTAATTTTAATTTCGGATTTCGGATTTCGGAGCTTGAAATTGTGAATTTGTGACTTGAGAATTAGGAATTTACAGTTTCATCTCATCGAATCCAAAAATGACTAAATTTGTTCGCAAAACCAGTATCAATGAAAATCTGCATTATCAACGGACCCAATCTTAATTTACTTGGCCTGCGCGAACCGGGAGTTTACGGCAGCGAGTCGTTCGAAGTATTCTTTAAATCATTGACTGAAAAGTATAAGGATATTGAATTTACTTATTTTCAATCCAATATTGAAGGAGAAATTATTAATAAACTGCATGAAACAGGATTTACTTATGATGGTATCATTCTGAATGCCGGTGGATATACGCATACTTCCGTTGCTATCGGCGATGCAGTAAAAGCAATAAAAACACCTGTAGTTGAAGTTCATATTTCGAACATCCATGCCCGAGAGGAATTCAGAAGTGTTTCGATGATCTCAGCAGGAATGAAAGGTGTGATAACAGGATTTGGAATGAATTCGTACCGTTTGGCGGTGGAGAGCTTTATTGAGTGAAAAGTGAATAGACAACCACCATTAAACAGTGGCACAAACTGGAACTAACTTTAAATTTGGAATAGGGTGAAATAGTGGAGAAACGGTTATCTTTTGGCATTAGAAAACAAAAAATCTGCACAAATCATGTTCGTGGGATTCTCCCCCACGGGGAGATGTCCGAAGGACAGAGGGGTCAAAAAATGAAAAGTTAACCACCATTTCCGTATTGCACAAGCTAAATTTTTAAAAATTCATGATCCGATATTTTAACATATAACTATTCAGCAAAATCCTTCGGATTCAATTCCGAGAAAAGGGTCTTCTTATTAATGTAATATTCTTTCACCAGGTTTCCTTTGTAGATGCCATGCACCATACTTTTTGTGAACTGTTTGCGTTTGCTGTGAATACGGCGGAAATGACTATAAAAATAAATATGTGCCCTTAGAACTGCATAAAAATCAGCAAATCCGCCATCGATCAAAAATTTTAATGCGGCTATTCCATCAAGAAGAAAACGTACTGCAAATACTCGAAACAAAAGGTGGGAAGGAAGATTTTTATATAAAAGGGAAATGTTATTCCGGAAATTGAGATAGGTTTTTTGTGATGAATTTTTAGGTAAAGTGCCCCCGCCCACATGATAGACTATCGAATCGGGGCAGTACATAATTTTAAAACCGCCATTTTTTAAACGCCAGCAAAAATCAATTTCCTCCATATGAGCAAAGAAATCTTCATCGAATCCGCCAAATTGCTTGTATAAATCAGCCCTTACAAACATGCATGCCCCGGTGGCCCAGAAAATTTCGACTGCATCATCATACTGCCCGTTGTCGGTTTCGATATGCTGGAATATTCGTCCACGGCAAAAGGGATAGCCATATTCGTCTAAAAATCCTCCGGCTGCTCCGGCATATTCAAATTTTTCTCTTTCATAAAATGAACGTAGCTTAGGCTGACAGGCGGCTATGGAATTATCACTTTCCATTAGCTTGATAACCGGTTCAATCCAGCCGGGAGTTACCTCAATATCCGAATTTAACAAAACAAAATAATCAGCATCTACTTCAGCCAGGGCTTCGTTATAGCCACGGGCAAATCCCCCGTTTGTAAGGTTACTGATTATACGGACCTGCGGAAAATTATTCTGTAAAAATTCGATTGAACTATCTGTAGAAGCATTATCAGCAATAATAACTTCGGCAACATCCTTGCTGTTTGCAAGCACCGAAGGGAGAAACTTTCGTAAAAACTCCCTTCCGTTCCAGTTTAAAATCACTACTGCTATTTTTGCCAATTTCGATATATAATTGATTGTGAATAGATGCGGTCAATATGATTACAATTACTTTGACTCCTGATAATTTTCTGCTAATTTAGATATTATTCAATTCGGAAATAGCAGAATTAAAAATTTATAACACACAAGCATGAACTGTGGATTATATATACAGTTTGTTTTCCTGATTCAGATTTGATGAATCCATATTGAAACAAAACTTTTTCCTGCCAGGCAAAAACTCTGTTCAGTATTTCCACCTTCGGTGCGACCAAAGCCATATTTCGGGCTGTTTTCGGATATCCGCCTCCAGCATTTTTACATGGCTGTTTGTAATTTCATATTGTGGATTCTCCTTTGGTGAATCAGTAATTAATTCAAATTCAATGTGGTATTGACCTCTTCCTTTTTTCGTAACATGACAGTATACCACGGCAAAGTTTAATGACCTGGCTATTCGTTCGGGCCCAAGAAAAACACCGCTGTCCTGGTTAAGGAAATCAGTCCGGTACTGAATCTGATCTTTGTGCGGAGTTTGATCAGCAATAGTGATAATCATACTGGTTTTATGCCTGATAGCGGCGAGATGCCGTGTTGTGTCCGAAAAAGGAATAATTTCAGCATGCCCTTTCTGAAGCCTCATCCTGATATCCGTAAAATAATCATCAAAATATGGATTGCTGACTTCTTTTGCAACAACCCCTATATACTCAAAACTTCTGCCTGCAAAGCATACACGTTGGCTTGTCCATTCCCAGTTGCCACTATGACACATTACCATTACAACGCCCTTTTTCTGTTCAACAAGTTCAGCCAGAATTTGCTCACCCGAAACTGTAACTCGTTTTAACAGTTCCTTTTCAGTCAGGCTTCCGAGTTTTACAATTTCAAAAATCAAATCAGCTAAGTGAAAGTAGAAACCATTCATAATGGCTTTTATCCGGGTCTGACTCAATTCGGGAAACGAATTCCTGAGGTTACCGAGAATTACATTTTTCCGGTAACTGGCAACATAACTCAATATTAAAGCGATTAATCCTGAAAAAAAATACAATACCCTGAATGGCAGATGGCTGAAAATAGTAAGGATAATTTTAATCAGACGGAACAGGTATTTCATTCTCGAAAGTTGAATAAATTTTATAAATGTATAATCCGGATTCCGGGGAAACTTATCTGTTGAAAGATAATTACATATTTCCGGTTAACTGACGGCGAAATTATTAATTAAATTGACAGTTTCAGATTGCACATGCGTTAAGGGACTAAAAATAATCCAAAATTCCTCATTGGAGGATGTTTGGTAAACCTTGAGAAATATTTATTCGCCAGCAAGAATGTTCTATTTTCTATTTTATTTCCTCAATTCCTGTATCGTATTTTGCAAACCGGCCCATGTTGCGTGGATGCACCTGGTCACGGCGCGGCCAGGGCCAGCCACCAAACTCAGTTCTCCTGTAATCGTTAAAGGCTTGCTGGATTTCAGTTTCTGAATTCATAACAAAAGGCCCGTATTGAACCACCTTTTCGTTTATAGGTTTTCCCTGCAGAATTAGCATAAAACTTTCGGAGTTACCATTCTCAATCAGCAGTTCTTTATCGGGTTTAATTTCAATGGCCTGGGAAGATGATACCTGTGTGTTATCAACTGAAAGCGAAGAACCCCTGTAGAAATATAAAGACCGCTTGGCTAACTGACTGGCAGCCGGCAATTTCCATTGAGCGCCTGCGTCCATTCTAATAGTCCAGATCGTAACATCATTTTCGGGATCAGCAGCCCAGGAGTCAGGAGCGGGCAGGGGAGGCACTACATCGCCAATTCGACCGGCTATGACATTAATTTCAGTCTGTTTCCCGTTTTCATCCGTGGTTTTATATACAGGAATATCTTCACGCCAAAGCATTTTGAAATGCGGCTTAACGAATTTCTTGTTTTGGGGCAGGTTTACCCACACCTGGAATAATTCCGCAGGATTATCTTTTTCTGTATTTAAAAGCGGGAACATTTCGCAATGTTGCAAGCCTGAGCCGGCGGTCATCCATTGCACATCGCCCTTGCCGTACCTTCCGGCCTGTCCGTATGAATCGGAGTGATCAACAAAGCCCGACATCACGATAGTAACCGTTTCGAATCCCCGGTGAGGGTGAACCGGAAAACCTGGGATGGTTTCGCCATGGTACATGCGCCACCCATCTTTGATGGTGAAATCCTGTCCTATATTCCGCCCTTCAAGTGATGCTTTTGGTCCCATTTCTTCATTTCCTGCAGGGTATTGATCGAGGTGGTGAGCGCAAAAAAGAAAGGGATCGGATACTGGCCACATAAATCCCAGGGGTTTTATGCTGATAATCGCTTCGCTTTTCATATAATGGGGTTTGAGTTGAATCAGATAATAAGGGAATTTTATGATGTGTTACTTATTGCTTTTTAAAGGAATAAAGTTAATTCAACTTTAAAGATAAAGTGAATAAATAGTTTAACCTGTTTT
>JBBSBT010000264.1:0-5184 GCA_038250985.1 Bacteroidales bacterium | reverse complement strand
TTACCTTTCTGCTGCTTGCGGTATTTTGTTCTTTTAGGCTGTAACATCGCTAATACTATATGATGATGAGTACTTTATTCCTTAATTTATTTTTTATTCCTTGGACGACGATCTCCGCCACGGTCTCCTCCGCGGTCACGATCACGATCTCCGCGTGGGCCTCTGCCCTGAGGGCGGCCTGAACCATGTGAAGCTTTGTCTTTAACCATATTCTCTATACCAGGTACCAGATCAACTTTTCCGTAGATTTCACCTTTGCAAATCCAGGTTTTAATACCTAATTTACCGTAAGTGGTTTGAGCTTCGGATAAAGAATAATCGATATCGGCACGTAAAGTGTGCAAAGGGATACGACCTTCCTTGAACTGTTCGCGGCGAGCCATTTCAGCACCACCTAAACGACCGGATATCTGAACTTTCATACCTTCGGCACCAATACGCATCGCTGAGGTGATAGCAGTTTTGATAGCCCGGCGGTAAGAGATACGACCTTCGAGCTGACGTGCAATGGTATTTCCTACTATTACAGCATCGAGTTCCGGACGTTTGATTTCAGAAATGTTGATCTGAACTTCCTTACCGGTAAGTTTCTTTAACTCTTCCTTGAGTTTATCCACTTCCTGTCCGGCTTTACCTATGATGATACCAGGGCGTGCCGTATTGATTGTGACAGTTACCAACTTCAGAGTACGTTCGATATAAATATGCGAGATACCGGCTTTTGATAAACGAGCATTCAGATACTTGCGGATCTGATCGTCTTCAACCAGTTTGCTTGCAAAATTCTTACCACCGTACCAGTTAGAATCCCATCCTTTAATGATACCTAACCTGTTGCCGATCGGATTACACTTTTGTCCCATTAGGCTTTTGGATTATTTGTTACTATTTCAGTTTCTTCTTTTTTAACCCTGCTGTCAATAATAACAGTTACATGGTTTGAGCGTTTTTTTATGCGGTGTGCACGTCCTTGCGGAGCAGGTTGAACTCTCTTTAAAGCACGTCCTCCGTCGACACATACCTCTTTAATAAAGAGATTGCTGTCTTCCATGCGAACACCTTCATTTTTCTGCTGCCAGTTTGCCAGGGCTGATTTTATAAGCTTACCCAGTTTTTCGGCGGCATAGTTAGGAGTATGTTGCAGAATGTGCAATGCGTTTTCTACATTTTTTCCATTCACCAGGTCGGCTACAAGCCTCATTTTCCTTGGTGAGGATGGGCAGTCGTTCAATTTGGCAAAAAACAATGTTTTGTTTGCCTCTTTGCGCGCCTCAGCTGAATTATGTTTTCTTGATCCCATTGTTGCTAAGTCTTATTACTTCTTACCTTTATTTCCGGCATGTCCCCTGAAAATTCGGGTAGGGCTGAATTCTCCAAGTTTATGTCCAACCATGTTTTCGGTTACATATACAGGAATAAATTTATTCCCGTTATGAACAGCTATAGTCTGACCCACAAAGTCGGGAGTTATAGTTGATGACCTCGACCATGTTTTGATTACTACTTTCTTTTTACTATCAATCAGGTCGAGGACCTTTTTTTCAAGTCTGTAATCAATGAAGGGGCCTTTTTTTAGCGAACGGCTCATGATGCTTTATGTATTTAAATTACTTCTTCCTTCTTTCGATGATGTATTTGTTCGAAGCATTAGTCTTCGAGCGGGTTTTGAAGCCCTTGGCTGGTGTGCCCTTGCGGGTACGTGGGTGTCCACCGGTAGCTCTTCCTTCGCCACCGCCCATTGGGTGATCGACAGGGTTCATTACAACCGGACGTGTGCGTGGCCTGCGACCGAGCCACCGTGAGCGGCCGGCTTTACCTGAAATCTCGAGTTGGTGGTCTCCGTTTGAAACCATACCTACTGTTGCTTTGCAGGTTTGCAAAATTAAGCGTGTTTCACCTGAAGGCATTCTCACGACAGCGAACTTACCGTCACGTGACATCAGTTGTGCTGAAGCACCTGCACTGCGTACCATTTTTGCACCCTGACCAGGACGAAGCTCAATGTTATGAATCATGGTACCGAAAGGTATCTCACTCATAAAAAGTGCGTTCCCAATTTCAGGAGCTGCTCCAACACCGGAAATCAATTCCTGTCCGACTTTGAGGCCTGCAGGAGCAATGATGTACCTTTTCTCACCATCAGCATACCATAAAAGGGCAATGCGTCCGGTGCGGTTTGGATCATACTCGATCGTCTTTACAACGGCCGGGATGTTATCTTTTTCGCGTTTGAAATCAATTACACGATAGTGTTGTTTATTACCGCCACCCATGTAACGCATAGTCATTTTCCCGTCGTGATTACGACCACCAGACTTATGCTGAGGTTCAAGCAAACTTTTCTCGGGCACCGAAGTGGTGATTTCGTCGAAGGTGCTGATTACCTTAAAACGCTGACCAGGTGTGGTTGGTTTAAATTTCTTGAGAGCCATTATTCCTTAGATATTGCTGTAAAAATCGATTGATTCGCCTTTAGCTAATGTGATGATAGCTTTTTTAAATGAATTGGTTTTGCCGGTCAAAACTCCGCTTTTGGTATTGCGTGATTTACGTTTCCCGGCATAAGTCATAGTATTGACTTCTTCCACTTCAACGCCATACAATTCCTTGACAGCTTTCTTGATCTGCAATTTGTTGGCACGTTTGTCAACTACAAATCCGTATCGTCCCAGTTTTTCGCCCAGGGCTGTCATTTTTTCAGTTATGATCGGCTTGATGATGATACCCATCGCTTTTATGTTTAATTGTTATTGCTAACGGTATTTATTAATTTTCGAACGATTTTTCAATTTCCTGAACTGAACTCACAAGGAATATCAGGTTTTGGGCATTGAGGATATCGTATGTATTCAGGTCACAGGCACGGGTAACTTTAGCCTTTTTCAGATTGCGCGATGAAAGCACAATGTTCTGAATATTTTCGGGCAGTACCATGAGTGTTTTGCGTCCTTCGAGTTTAAGTGCTGAAAGTACTGATGCGTAAGAACTGGTTTTTGGTGATGAGAAGTTAAAATCCTCAATAACCATGATGTTGTTTTCTTTTACTTTGTATGCCAGTGCTGATAAGCGGGCAAGTTTTTTCAGTTTTTTATTCAGCTTGAAGCTGTAATCGCGTGGCTGTGGGCCAAATGCGCGGGCTCCGCCTCTGAACAAAGGTGACTTACGGCTACCCGCACGGGCAGTACCTGTACCTTTTTGTTTTTTGATCTTCTTGGTACTTCCGCCTACCATTGATTTCTCAAGTGAGGCATGTGTTCCCTGACGCTGGTTGGCAAGATACTGTTTGGTATCGAGATAGATTGCGTGATCATTAGGAGTTACATCAAAAATACTATCGTTGAGTGTAACCTTGGCGTCTGTTTTCTCGCCTTTGATGTTATATACTTCTAGCTCCATCTTTCAACAATTACATATGAACCATTTGCTCCTGGAACGGAACCTTTTATTACAAGCAGATTTTTTTCAGGAACGATTTTCAAAATCTGAAGGTTGATCATTTTAACACGTTCAACACCCATGTGGCCTGCCATGCGCATGCCTTTGAAAACTTTACTCGGGTAGGATGATGCACCTACTGATCCGGGAGCCCTGAGTCGGTTATGCTGACCGTGGGTTGCACCGCCAACACCTGCAAATCCATGACGGCGAACTACACCCTGAAATCCTTTTCCTTTTGTAGTACCAACAACATCAATGAATTCACCTTCTTCGAAAATATCCACTCCAAGTATGTCGCCAAATTTCTTTGTATGCCCCACTTCAAAACGTGTAAACTCAACAACTATGCGTTTA
Organism: Bacteroidales bacterium; assembly: GCA_038250985.1. Classification (GTDB taxonomy): domain Bacteria; phylum Bacteroidota; class Bacteroidia; order Bacteroidales; family UBA4417; genus UBA4417. The sequence continues at coordinate 1,392 of JBBSBT010000264.1, read as the reverse complement.
GGTGTTACACCTGCTTTTTTAAAATGGCCCATTTCGGCTTTGGTCGAATGCTTTTCCTTCTTGTCGTCGTAGGCGATTTGAATTGCCTCGTAACCGTCGACTTTTTGTGTCCTGACCTGGGTTACAACGCAAGGACCAGCTTCAATAACTGTACAAGCCACGTTTTTGCCATTGGCGTCGAACATGCTGGTCATTCCTATTTTTTTTCCGATAATTCCTGACATTATATCGAGATATTAATGTTTCTTTTTTGATTCTTTCAATTACAAACCTGATGGTGATCAGATCTTAATTTCAACTTCCACTCCGCTGGGTAATTCAAGCTTCATCAGTGCATCGATTGTCTTTGCTGTTGAGCTGTAGATATCCAGTAACCTTTTATAAGAACTCAGTTCAAACTGTTCGCGCGATTTTTTGTTTACAAAAGTCGATTTTAGAACAGTGTAGATCTTTTTATCGGTTGGAAGAGGAATCGGCCCGTTAACAATTGCACCGGTCAATTTCACCGTCTTCACGATCTTTTCGGCTGATTTATCAACCAAATTATGATCGTACGATTTCAGTTTTATTCTAATCCTCTGGTTCACGTTGTAATCTTTTATTACGTTTATTATAACTGATTAACTATCCTCTGATCTTGGTTATCACCTCTTCGGCAATATTCCTTGGTGTTTCCTGGTAATGTGAAAACTCCATACTTGAGTTTCCGCGACCGGATGTTACTGTGCGTAAGCTGGTAACATAGCCAAACATTTCTGACAATGGCACTTTAGCTTTTACGATCTGATATTTTATTTTGGCATCGATATTTTCGAGTACGGCCCTACGTTTATTAAGGTCGCCGGTAACATCGCCAACATAATTATCAGGACAGGTCACTTCAATTTTCATGATAGGTTCAAGCAAAACTGATTTAGCTTTGCGGGCTGCTTCCTTGAATCCTATTTTTGCACAGATTTCAAATGCAAGTGCATCACTGTCAACTGCATGAAATGAGCCGTCAATCAATGTTACTTTCAAACTTTCGAGAGCAAATCCAGCCATTACGCCATTCGACATTGCAGCTTTGAATCCTTTTTCGATAGGTCCGATAAATTCTTTAGGAATGTTACCGCCCTTAACTTCATTAACGAATTGCAGGCCTTTGAATTCCGGATCATCCGTTGGACCCAATTCGAAGATGATATCGGCAAATTTACCTTTACCACCGGTTTGTTTCTTATATACTTCGCGATGACGAACCGTAGCGGTAACAGCTTCGCGGTATGCAACCTGGGGAGCACCCTGGTTAACTTCGAGTTTAAATTCCCTGCGCAAACGGTCCGTTAAAATATCAAGATGCAATTCGCCCATCCCGGAGATAATAGTCTGACCGGTTTCCTGATCGGTACG
>JBBSBT010000263.1:0-5191 GCA_038250985.1 Bacteroidales bacterium | reverse complement strand
CTCGTCATCAGGATCAACCGTAAACCTGTCAACCAACACAAACATGTTTTCATATCCGAATTTTTCCGGATCAGCAAGGATGTCTTCAATTTTCAGGATGTTCTTTTTGTATAACACCCTGCTGAAGCCTTGTTGAAGCACTACTGTTAAGTCATCCTTTAAAGTCCGGCCCTGCTTTGGAGAAATCGGGCTGTATAGCATAACCGGGGTTCCGGAAGGTTGTTCGGCAATAGCATTCACCACATCAGTCACTGTATGCCGGGTTACCAATTCGCCTGACGTGGGTGAAAATGTTTTGCCGATTCGGGCAAACAGCAGTTTGATATATTCGTAAATTTCGGTTGAAGTGCCTACAGTTGAACGCGGATTTCGGGTATTAACCTTTTGCTCTATAGCGATTGCAGGCGCAATTCCTTTTATATAATCCACTTCGGGTTTACTCATCCGGCCTAGGAACTGACGGGCATAGGAACTCAGACTTTCAACATAGCGACGTTGCCCGTCGGCATATAAAGTGTCGAAAGCAAGGGATGATTTCCCTGAACCTGATAAACCGGTGATAACCACCAGTTTATTCCGTGTTATTGCAACTGAAATATTTTTGAGGTTATTTACCCGGGCACCTTTAACTAGGATGTATTTTTTAGGGTCTAACTGGTCAATGTCGTATTGAATCATAGTGCTGAAAATCAAAAAAAGCAGATTGACTGTCCGGGAAAAAGTTTATTAACAGTGTAATCGGCTGCAAAGCTACTTACATTTCAAACAAATATAACGGCAAAAGAGATTATCCATATTTATTTTACTATTTGAAGGCCCTTTTGGCATTAAATATTAAATGAGTGCATATTGCAGAATATCAATTGTTTAAATATTTTTTATTATTATTAATCGGAAGTTAACTCCAATAATTTTAGTAATAATTTATGCCCGAACAAACATAAGTTGTATATTTGTCAAGTATAAAGTAAAACTGATTCTTTATCAGCATATTACTTTTCGAAGCCACGTACATTAATTATTAACTAAAGACAATTATTATCGGGAGAATTCTACGCTACTAAACTCAAATAATTACTAACCAATACGGAGGAATTATGTCAACCCCCATTGTTAGCGATCAGGAGCTTATAAGCAACTATCTCGCCGGTAATGAATATAGTCTTGAGGTTCTTATCAACAGGCACAAGCAAAAAGTTTATTCATATATATTACTCGTCGTCAGGGATAAATACCTGGCTGATGATATATTTCAGGATGCCTTTATTAAAGTAATAAATACTTTACGATCAGGTATTTATAAAGAAGAAGGAAAATTTATTCAGTGGGTGATGCGCATTTCCCATAATCTTATTATCGATCATTACCGTAAAGCAAAACGCCTGCCGGTAGTGGAAAATAATACTGAAAATGGCGATATTTTCGATAACCTGAGAATTGCTGATGATTCCATCGAAGATAAAATGATTGTGGACCAGATTTATGAGGATGTCAGGAAACTTATCGACTATCTTCCTGACGAACAGCGTGAAGTTCTGCTTCTGCGTCATTACAGTGATATGAGCTTTAAGGATATTGCAGAGCAGACTGAAGTGAGCATAAATACAGCTTTGGGACGTATGCGATATGCGCTTATTAACCTGCGGAAGCTGATTGATAGCAAAGAGATCATACTCAGTGTTTAATAAAATTTTTTATTATCATACAATAAGAGGTGAATTTTGACGTTTTTGGGATATAAGTTTAACAAATCCCTATAAATGATAAAAATTTCTACACTCTTAAATGTTCCTTCACAAAATGCCAATCACAATAAAACAGGAGTTTTAACTCCAGGCCCCCAGGCAGTGAAGATGCTGATAAGTTATTCAAAAGCTCTACAGGTAATCCATTGTAATGATTTTAAGACCTGTTATCTTGTGCTTAATTAGATCAGACACAAAAGTTTAACCTCATAATCCCGCAAAAGCGGGATTTTTTTTTGCTACCGGCTTCCGGTTTTGTAATTTTGGCAGGATGTTGTCTGACCTGATTTTAAGATTAACATCTCTTTTATCGAATAACATCCGGAATCAAAAAGATAAATGCGATACAGAAATATAATTTTCTTATATTGAGTGTTGTATTAATCCCGGAGACAATCTTATAATTGTTGAAACAAATCTGTATGCAAAAGTCAATTTCAAAAAAAGACCGGTATAAAGCTGTTATCAGTTATTTTGAATCGGCCATGCCAATCGCCGAAACGGAACTTGTATATCAGTCCCCATACCAGTTGCTTGTGGCTGTAATTTTATCTGCCCAGTGCACTGATAAACGTGTAAATATTATTACTCCGCCCTTTTTTGAAGTATTTCCGGATGCGGCATCACTCGCTGAAGCTACTGATAAACAAGTCTTCGAATTGATAAAAAGCTGTTCCTATCCGAACAACAAAGCTAAAAATCTGCTTGGCATGGCACGGACCCTTATCCATGAGTTTAAAGGTGTAGTTCCATCCGATATTAATGAGTTGATGAAAATGCCGGGAGTAGGCCGCAAAACGGCAAATGTCATAGCATCGGTCGTTTTTAACCTTCCGGCGATGGCTGTAGATACCCATGTTTTCAGGGTATCGAACAGGATTGGTCTCACAACAAATTCGCATACTCCCCTCGAAACTGAAAAACAGCTTGTAAAATTTATCCCTGAAGAAAAGCTAGCCATTGCGCATCATTGGCTGATTTTACATGGCAGGTATGTATGCATTGCACGGAAGCCCAAATGCGCCGAATGCGATCTGAAGGATTTTTGTAAATATTATCTTAAACAGGAAGCTAAACCGGGTATGTAACTCGTTTTAATTGTATAAAATGATGAACTATTCTTCATTGATTCTGTTTAATTATTGTAAATTGAAGTTAAACATTTTATAAAATATTTTATGACAACTTTAAAACCCGGTGATGCAGCACCTCAGTTTGATGCAGCCGACCAAAATGGCAATCAAATCTCTCTTAAATCATTAAAAGGGAAAAAAGTAGTGCTTTATTTTTATCCAAAAGACGATACTCCCGGATGTACGGCCGAAGCCTGTAACCTTCGCGACAACCATTCGGAACTGATCAGTCAGGGATATGTGGTCATAGGCGTTAGTCCTGACCCGCTCAAAGCCCATACTAAATTCACTGAAAAGTATGAGCTCCCGTTCTCGCTTATGCCCGACACCGATAAAAAAATCATTCAGTCATATGGTGTTTGGGGACCTAAGAAATTTATGGGTAAAAGTTATGAGGGTGTTTTCCGTACTACTTTCGTGATTGATGAAAATGGTGTGATTGTAAAGGTCTTCACACAGGTTGATACCAAAAATCATACGGATCAGATACTCAATTCCTGATTAAATCGGCAAATCGAACTAGTATAGATTATTGAATTCCAGGGCAATACGTTAGTTTTTGCCTTGTTTTTGTATATTGTTAATAAAAACTACTCTTAAACGATAACTATATTTTTGTTTCAAATCTAAACTGAGTAAATTTGCTTTTTAAAGAAAATAAAAACAAAATGGCAAAAGAAGATAGCAACCAGGAAAAACTGAATGTTCTGAAGCTTACAATGGATAAGCTCGAGAAAACATACGGTAAAGGAACAATTATGAAATTGGGCGACCAGGCAATCGAAGATTTACCGGCAATCTCAACAGGATCGCTGGGTCTGGATATAGCATTGGGTGTCGGCGGATTACCAAAAGGCAGAGTTATTGAAATATATGGTCCTGAATCATCAGGTAAAACCACGCTTGCATTGCATGTAATTGCCCAATCGCAAATGAAAGGCGGTATTGCTGCCTTTATTGATGCGGAGCATGCTTTCGACCGTTATTATGCTAAAAAACTGGGTGTTGATATCGAAAACCTGCTTATTTCGCAGCCCGACAATGGAGAACAGGCTCTGGAGATTACCGAAAACCTTATCCGTTCGGGTGCTATTGATGTAATTGTGATTGACTCAGTGGCAGCTCTTACACCGAGAAGCGAAATTGAAGGCGAAATGGGTGACTCGAAAATGGGTTTGCAAGCCAGGCTGATGTCACAAGCGCTCCGTAAACTTACTTCAACCATCAGCAAAACAGGTTGTTGTTGTATTTTTATAAACCAGTTGCGTGAGAAGATCGGCGTTATGTTCGGTAATCCTGAAACAACAACCGGTGGTAATGCGCTGAAGTTTTATGCATCAGTTCGCCTGGATATCCGTCGCCAGACACAGATAAAAGACGGTGATGTAGCGATAGGAAACAGGGTAAAGGTAAAAGTTGTAAAAAATAAAGTGGCACCTCCTTTCCGTACCGCTGAATTCGATATTATTTATGGCGAAGGTATTTCGAAGTATGGCGAAATTATCGACCTGGGAGTTGAGCGCAATATTATCAAGAAAAGCGGTTCATGGTTCAGCTATGGTGAAACCAAACTGGGCCAGGGTCGTGATGCATTGAAAAAATTACTTGCCGATAATCCTGAACTTTGTGAAGAAATCGAAACAAAATTGATTGAAGCACTTAAAGCATAATGCTAATCTAAGTTTCGTATATTGAATACCTGTAAGAAATTAATTAAAGAAAAACTCCGGAGGATTTTCCTGCCGGAGTTTTTTTATGCTATATACCAGTGGCTAAATAGATTGGTGCTGCTGTTGAACAGACGATGTTCCGGATTTGTTGCCGGCAATATTTTTATGACTGAGCAATTCTTTTCGCATCACTTTTGCGTCACAATTGCAGCTTGACGAACAACCATGCTGATTTATTTTGTCCTTTGAAGGAAAAAGGGTTTTAAAAATACTTACAAGTACAAAGCCACTGGCAATTGCCACAATTACATAAGTTATTATTTCCTGCACCTGCATAATGTTTTAAATCAGGTTTTTAATAGATGGAAAATAGTGTATCACCGAAAGCCATGAAATGAACAAGGTGAAAATCATAAGCATAATTGCCCACGCAGCGGATGGTATTTTAGTTATTTTTTGAAGGTTCGCTGCATCGCCTGCCTTTTTTGGCTGAAGTATGGATAATGCCAGCAATACAAACGAAGAAATAATGGCATCCGTGAAAATAATCACAGAATAAAATGTCGCAAACATGTAGATCAAGGATTTGTTGTTGAAGTATATTAATAACAGATTGAGTATCACAAATGTTCCGGCCCAAAAT
>JBBSBT010000262.1:0-5204 GCA_038250985.1 Bacteroidales bacterium | reverse complement strand
GTATCCGGAAATGTTCCCACAGGAGTGGTGTTTATTATCAGGAGGTTGTCATTAATAACATCTTCCGTAAGTTGAGAATATTTTATAGTAATAGCATCCAGGCGCGAACGTGAAACCAGCGTATAGAAGATGCCGAGTTCATCTAACGCAAAACAAATGGCTTTTGAAGCACCCCCGGTTCCCAGAACCAACGCTTTATAATGATAGGGTTTTAAAATCGGCAGCAGGGATTGTTTAAAACCGTATATATCGGTATTAAATCCCAGGAGTTTTACGCCTGAAGAATCACGCACAATTTTAACGCAATTTACGGCTCCTATAGCTTTTGCGGTTTTTGTAAGCTGATCCAGGTAGGGCAAAACAGCAACTTTGTATGGAATGGTTATATTAAAGCCTTGCAGATCAGGATGATTTGCCAACAGGGATGAAACTTCAGAGACATCCTTTAACGGGAAAAGCCGGTACTCCGAATCGGGAATATCCTCTCCGGCAAATTTTTCCTTGAAATATTTGGCCGAAAATGAATGCGACAGCGGGTATCCGATGAGTCCGAATAAACGCATGATTAGCTTGCTGTGTTTTTCTTTGTCAGGTTCAGATAAATCTTATAGGCATAGTATAAAAATGCCAGCCCGAGAACAACAACAACAACAATGTCGATAGTATGGCTGTATTTCATCACTTCCTGCCAGTTTGCCTTTAGCTTGAAGCCGACATAAGTGAGGAATGAGTTCCATAATCCGGCTCCGATCATTGTATAAAGAATAAATTTCCAGAGATTCATTTTTCCCAGTCCTGCCGGAATGCTGATCAGGTGACGGATTACAGGAATAAACCGCGCGATAAAAATGGTTAATTCACCACTTTTGGAAAAGAAGCGCTCTGTTATTTCAAGATCATGAACATCAAGTAACAGGAATTTCCCGAACTTATTTATAAATGGTCTGCCTCCGTAAAACCCTATGGCATATGAAATCAATGAACCGGTAATACTTCCCAGCGTACTGGCAATAATAACACCGGTAAAAGTAAATTGTCCGTCAACAATAAGAAAACCTGCAAAAGGCATTACCGCTTCGCTTGGAACAGGGAAAACCATGCTTTCGAGTACCATCAGCAAAAAGATTCCGGGATAGGATGTGGCAGCTATAAAAGCAACGGCAGTATTGGCGATCCATTCGGTAATTCCCATTTTTTTATATGTTATTAAGGGTTAGGTATTGTGGGTAGGGATTATATAAATGGAATTCCCTTATTTTTCTTTGTTTTTGTAGGTCTCAATAACCGCCAGTATCTCGGGCGAGTTCCTTACATTTTCAGAGTATTCAAGTAATTCGGTGTGAGCTTCAAAATCCTGTGTTAAGGCAATAAACAGCTCGAGAATGGCTTCCTTATGCTGTCCTGCTTCGTACAGGTAGGCAACACGACGATAAGTGAGTGCAGAATTTTCACTCTGGTAATAAATTCCATCCTCAATGATTTCGAGAGCCCTGGCAAAGTCTTTTTTAATATCGGCATAAAAGTCGGAATAATCGAGCCATATTTCGGCATGGTAAGGTTCGAGTTCGCTGGCTTTTTCGTAGGCTAAGGCTGCTTCATCATGCTTGCCAAGGGCAAGTTGTGTTTCGGCAAGCACTATATAATATTCGGCATTATCTGTTTCAATCTTAATGGCCTGTTCAATATGTGGTAATGCTTCATTATACTGCTCCATCTCCACAAAGCAAAGCCCTATCCCCATCCAGGCATCCGAAAAATGACGCTCAAGGCTTATCGATTTCCTGTAATATTCAATGGCGGTATCATATTTTTCCATACTGGCATAACAATCGCCGATATAATAATTGGTCATGGCATCCGGTTTCTCGAGCTCAAAGGTGCTTTTATACACATTTATAGCTTCCAGGTACATCTCCATCTGCTCATAGCATTGGGCTTTGCTGAAAAATGCCGGCGTAAAAGTAGGGTCAATGGCAATAGAGTAATCAAAGGCATCGATAGCTTTTTCATATAATTCGACCGTGCTGTATGCTATCCCCAGGTTATACCAGGCCACAAGCGAATAGGGCCTGATGTTGATTTCCTGGTTGAAAAATTCTATGGCATCCTCACTCATTTGTCCCATTTCATAACAATAGCCAATTTCATATAAAAGGCTTTCATTTTCCTTGTTGAGGCGGATGGCTTTTTTCAGATGTTCGGCTGCTTTTTTATAATCCCTCAGGTTTTGATACTCAAAAGCTATGCTGGTATGGATTTCATCCAGATCCTCATCTACTTTTGCAAGGGATTTCTGGTATTCCCTTATGGCTTCGGCATGCTTATGCATAGAGCTGTAAACCGTAGCACGTGTCAATGAAATATCCGGGTTCTGCGGGTCAACGGCATCCAGACTGTTCAGCCGGGCCAACGCTTTTTCAGGTTCACCGTTATTCAGAAAGTACTGTGCCTTGAACACCTGGAAACTAACTTCGGCAGGAAATTGCTCGATGGCATAATCGATGGCCTTGCGGGCCTTCACCAGTTCCGATTCGCTGAAATAATAATAGATTATATCTTCCAGTTCACCGCTATCGAAAAAGGAATAGCCGCCATCCCCGGAAACGCTTTCGAAGCGTTCGAGCAGTTCGCGCAGGTATTCTTGATCTTCCTCGTATTGATCCATATTTACTCTTTCATTTTTTGAAGCTGCAAAGGTAATAATTTTTAATTTAAGGGTTTGAAATTTTCAGGGATTGAGGGATTGAGGGATTGAGGGATTGATGCGATTTAAGGGATTGATGGAGATTGATGGGTTCAAGGTTCAAATGCCTGCGGCGGTTAAAGCTTCGTGTTTAAGGATTGAGGGGATTTAAGAGATTGAAGAGATTGATTTGTTTTAAGAGTTACGATAGTCATGCAGCGGTCACACAGTGGTCATTCAAAGGTCATAAAGTTGTTTCTGTAGCTGTGTGGTTCTCCGTGTTCTCCGTTCTTCCGGCTTTTAAAACAACTCCAAACATTTTCCTATTCCCATCCAAAGTGTATCTTTGCAAAAAAAATCGATATGACTTTAATTAAAAGTATTTCAGGAATAAGAGGTACAATCGGCGGAAAACCGGGCGACAATCTTACTCCTTCGGATATTGTAAAATTTGTTACCGGCTATGCTACTTATATAATAAGCGAAAATGGAACCGCCGGGATGAAAATGATTGTCGGTCGTGATGCACGTGTTTCGGGCAAGATGGTGAGCAACCTGGTTTGCGGCACCCTGATGGGGATGGGGATTGATGTTATTGATCTCGGCCTGTCAACCACTCCAACCGTGGAAATTGCAGTTACTGAATATAAGGCCCAGGGTGGTATAATCCTGACTGCCAGTCATAACCCTGGCGAATGGAATGCGTTGAAACTGCTGAATTCAAAAGGCGAATTTCTGGATGCCGAAGCCGGTGCACAAGTGCTTAGAAATGCTGAATCCAAAGATGTTGAATATTGTAAAGTTGAAAAACTTGGCAGTTATTCCCTCGATAATACGTTTATTCACACGCATATAAAAATGGTTCTGGATCTGCCTTTGGTGGATGTGGATGCTATCCGCGATGCAAATTTCAAAGTGGCCATTGATGCAGTAAATTCAACAGGTGGGATTGCAATTCCTGAGTTGCTGATTGCACTGGGCGTGACAGAAATAATTGAACTGTATTGCGAACCTACCGGTCTTTTTCCGCATAATCCTGAGCCTTTGCCTGAGCATCTGCATGAATTAAGCAAAACGGTGGTTGAAAGCAAGGCACATGTTGGTTTTGTTGTCGATCCGGATGTCGACAGGCTGGCAATTGTAAGTGAAAATGGTGCTATGTTTGGTGAAGAATATACACTGGTAGCTGTTGCCGATTATGTGATGAACAACACGCCGGGCAATACAGTTTCAAATATGTCTTCCACCCGCGCATTGCGTGATGTTACCGAAGCTAAAGGATTTAGCTATTCGGCTTCGGCTGTGGGGGAAGTGAATGTGGTTAAAATGATGAAAGATACCAGGGCGATAATAGGTGGCGAAGGCAATGGAGGAGTTATTTACCCCGAATTGCATTACGGCCGTGATGCCCTTGTCGGTATTGCCTTGTTCCTGACACACCTGGCTAAATCAGGGCTGAGCTGTTCGCAACTCAGGGCTACCTATCCCGAATATACGATCTCGAAAAATAAGATTACGCTGTCAGCAGGAATGAACACCGATCTGATCCTGAAAAAAATCCGGAAAAAGTATAAGGATCAACCCAACAGCACCATCGATGGTGTGAAAATTGAATTCGGAAACGAATGGGTACATCTTCGCAAATCCAATACCGAGCCAATTATCCGCATTTATGCCGAAAGTGTTTCAGCCGCAAAAGCGGAAGAGCTGGCGGAAAGGATAATCCGGGATATTAAGTCGGTGATGTAAGGATTGAGGGGGTTGATGAGATTGATGAGACAGATGGGTTTCAGTGTTACAGAGTCTCAGTGTTACAGAGTTTCAGGGCGCTGAGCGGTCCCGATAGCTATCGGGACGAAGCGCAGATTTTCAATTCAGGTCGTAATGCGTCGACCCTTGTACGCGCAGCATTGAACGCCGAAGGCATTGAACCCTTGAACCACTTAGCACCCTTTCAATTGATTGCCCCCTGAATGACCATTTCCCATTAACCCTTAACTATTAACCTTTTTCATCCCCGCCCTGTTAATAAATTGTGAATTATTATTTCTGTGACAGCATTTTCAATGATAGATAATGAACTACTTTAGCAAGCATTAGTCTAAAAGCGTAATGCTATGCCGAAACGCGGGAAAAAGAAGCCTCGTAAGATCAAGTACTACAAAAAGAACCTGAAAATTCCGGAATCGCAGAACAGGAAGCTCCGGATGTTCTGCAAGTCTAATAATTTGACTGAAAACAAGGTTTTTCGTCGGGCTTTACGCGAATTCCTTGCAAGGAATGTGCACCTGATCGATCATGTGCATCATGAGATCAGTCCCAATCAACTGATGCTCTTCGATTTCCTGATCGAAGACCCTGCAAATACAGGAAGCTGAAGGTTTTGTTACCTTAAGTTTATACAATATACTGGCTATAGTATGCAATTGCGTTCTTGAAGTAATAGCAATCCTATAAAAACAGTGCTGACAATAAGGCTTTTATAGAAAAAGCAACATTACATTTACAAAAAGTGTATTTT
>JBBSBT010000261.1:0-5205 GCA_038250985.1 Bacteroidales bacterium | reverse complement strand
TGTTCTGATCCGAAGTCAAAATTACACATCACCCTGGTACCAGAATGTGCAGTTATGGAGGAGGTAGGATGTGATTTCAGATTTCGAAATAAGGATTTCGGAATTGATTCAGATCACCGGTAATCTTCAAATTTTCCGCATTATTTCAACCATTCAAACAAATTAAACCATTCAATCCCATCAATCACATCAATCCAATCAATCCAATCAATCCCATCAATCTCGTCAATCCCATCAATCTCGTCAATCCCATCAATCTCGTCAATCCCATCAATCCTTTCAATCCAAAAAACATGTACGAAAAAAACTTTAAAGGACCGCGCAAACAACCCGAAAACCTGATTTATGGTATACACCCGATCCTTGAGGCATTGAATGCCGGAAAGGATATCGAAAAAATATTGCTTTCGCGTGAGTTGCGAAATCCACAGGTGCGTGAAATTACTGCCGCTGCCGAAAAACTTGAAATCCCGGTACAAAAAGTGCCAAACGAAAAACTGGATTCATTTACCAAAGCTAACCACCAGGGAATTGTGGCTTTTGTTTCGATGATTGAATACCAGCCAATCGAAGATATCCTGATCCGCATTTTCGAAACCGGTAAGCAGCCTATGTTTATTGTTCTCGACCGCATCACCGACGTTCGCAATATGGGCGCTATTGCCCGCAGCGCCGAATGTGCAGGCGTGGATGCACTGATAATTCCATCGCGGGGAAGTGCGCAGGTAAATGCCGATGCCATTAAAACATCGGCCGGAGCCCTAAACCTTGTTCCTGTCCACCGCAGCCCGAACCTGAAAGACACTCTCCGTTACCTGAAAGACTCAGGTGTGCGGCTTATTGCGGTTACCGAGCACGGAAGCACCGATTATACGCAGACTGATCTTACCGGGCCAATCGCCTTTATCCTGGGATCAGAAGAGGATGGTATTTCAGCTGAATATCTCAAACTTTGCGACGAAAGAATAAAAATCCCCCTGGCAGGATCAATCAGCTCTCTGAATGTTTCAGTAGCCACCGGGATTATTATCTTTGAAACAATCAGGCAACGAAATATGGGAATAAATGATCGGTAATTACATGCAAAACGGGTTAACCGCTCTAAAATCAGTGCTGGAAAAGAAATAAGCAGGAAATACCGGCGCAAACGTTTGCATTTATCCGGATGCTATTGCTTTTAAACCGGATTCTTTCCTTTGCTTTCCTGTTGTCATTTCCATGAGTCTGTTTAATTATTAAGATCAGGATTAGCCCGAAATTCAGTAACGGAACATTTTGTTTATTTTATGAAAAAGTAAAAACATTACTAAGAACAAAATATCCAGATCTTGATACAAAATGCTGAATTTCAATAATAAAACAATTCCTATTAATTTTCAAAATCTTTTAAAAGTCAGGTTAGTTTACATATTTTATTTTGGATTTCACTTCGGAGCGTTTTAAAATCCTTTAGTCAAAATCCGGATAAAATTCATTCAATCCGACAAATAAAAACCAAATAGCCTGTCACTGAATCGATAAAAGTCATTTTATCGATAATATCAGATAAAAACCTGTCTGCTGAAAGTGAGCAATGACGGTCCTTGCATCGTTTTTAAAAAAACCTTGTTTGGAATGAAAAAAAATAACGAAAACCCCCTCCGTGTTTTACTTAAATAAATACTTTTGCAGTGTGAATCTATAAATAAATTTTAGCCTGAAAATATAATTATTTAACCTAAATTCCCTTGTAATGGAAGTTGAAAAAATCATGACTAACCTGGAGAAAAAACATCCGGGAGAAGTTGAGTACTTACAAGCCGTTCGTGAAGTGTTAGAATCGATCGAACAGGTTTACAATGAAAACCCTCAGTTTGAGGCCGCAGGCATCATCGATCGTTTGGTTGAGCCTGACCGTATTCTTACCATCAAAGTTCCCTGGATGGATGACCATGGCAAGGTGCATGTGAACCTTGCATACCGGGTTCAATTCAACAATGCGATCGGCCCATACAAAGGCGGACTGCGTTTTCACCCGTCAGTAAACCTCAGCATCCTTAAGTTCTTGGGATTTGAGCAGATATTCAAAAATAGTCTTACCTCGCTTCCTATGGGCGGCGCAAAAGGCGGATCTGATTTCGATCCTAAAGGGAAATCGAACGCTGAAGTAATGCGTTTCTGCCAGTCGTTTATGCTCGAATTATGGAGGGTTATTGGTCCTGAAACTGATGTTCCTGCAGGTGACATAGGCGTTGGTGGCCGCGAAATTGGCTTCCTTTTCGGTATGTACAAAAAACTGGCACGCGAACATTCGGGTGTACTTACAGGTAAAGGCCTCAACTGGGGCGGCAGCCTGGTTCGCCCCGAAGCTACCGGCTATGGCGCTGTATATTTTGCTCACGAAATGCTTAAAACCAAAGGCACCGATTTCAAAGGCAAAACCGTTTGCATTTCAGGTTTTGGCAATGTTGCATGGGGAGCCGTACAAAAAGTCACCGAACTGGGTGGTAAAGTAGTCACCATTTCAGGACCTGACGGTTATGTATATGATCCTGCTGGAATCACCGGCGAAAAGATTGAGTATATGCTCGAACTCCGCGCTTCGAACCAGGATATCGTAAAACCTTATACTTATGAATTCCCTGATGCTCAGTTTGTACAGGGAAAACGTCCCTGGGAAGTGAAATGCGATATTGCATTGCCTTGCGCCACCCAAAACGAACTTGGCAAAGAAGATGCCATGACACTCGTTAATAACGGATGTATCTGTGTTGCCGAAGGTGCCAATATGCCAACAACCCCCGAAGGAATTGAAGTACTGCAGGAAGCAAAAGTAATGTTTGCTCCGGGCAAAGCTGTCAACGCCGGCGGAGTTGCTACTTCGGGCCTCGAAATGAGCCAGAATGCAATGAAACTGAACTGGGCCGCTACCGAAGTAGATCAGCGTCTGCACCAGATCATGAAAAACATACATGAAGCTTGTATGAAACATGGCAAACAGCCTGATGGTTATGTAAACTATGTAAAAGGCGCCAACATAGCCGGCTTCCTCAAAGTTGCCAATGCTATGCTCGACCAGGGCGTACTATAATAATCTATTGTTTAGTGAGAGTTAATTTTGAGTCAGAAAACCACCTGTAAAAGGGTGGTTTTTTTTTGGAAAATATTCCACAAATTATAATGGATCACATTCAAAAGTTGGGGAGTAACTGTAAATTTATGCAAATCATCAACCCATTAATTATGGCATTTGCTTCTTTTTATATCTAACTAGAGTAGATTCCTTTTATCTATATCTGGAGGAAACTGAGTAGGAATTTTGATTCTTTTATGTTCTTTTGTCTTAACACAAAAGAACCAAAAGGTCAAGACTTTATAACATTTCAGTGTAGTTCTACGTCTGGTTTTTGCCACGCAACGCAAGCCGTTCGCCATAAAGTTGTTTTCGGGAATAAAGTAATATCTTCATGGCTCACTTCTGCATTCCTGCCTGACTGCGTCGCAGGCAGGGCTTGAAATGCCCTACGCTCATAAAACCCTGCTTGCAGCAGGCAAGCATCCTCGAACTACTACTGAAATTTTATAATGTCGGTCTCTACACCCCGAAAATCCTGATTTGAGGCCAAATCCATGTCCCGAATTGTTGACATTAGTAAAAATTTTCTTCGAAGGGACTGGCATTATAAAAATGCGCCAGCGGTTCCTAGACGGAGGTATGTGCGGATGGCATGTGCGTAGCAATACACCAGCAAGGCAAAATGTTAGGATTTGTTGTGCTCTTTCATGCCTTGTATTGCGAGGAGATACCTCTGGCTTAGAACCGCCAGCATTGTTATAAAGCCTAGATTTTTTGTTGCTTTTTGATCATGCAAAAAGCAAAGAAACAACTAAAGATTTTCCGAATGCCTGGACTTTAGGAAATATCTTGAGCTTTAATTTCAATTACATTGATTCTTTGTGCCTCTTTCTCGCCAGAAAATGAAAGTGCTCCATTATAATGATTACATTACTATTGAACTCTCACAAATTTTGCTTAGTATATATGCGTAACAGATAATTTATTAAAAAAGAGTAGGTTGTATATAATTTGCCAGTGGTTCCGCCAAATTTAACGCAGGATCAACCTTTTCGCCGGTAATATGAAAAACCTGCGATTCGCGATGCCGTGATGCAATCGCCACATGTATTCCACCTGCATGAGTTTTAAATAATTTCTCCACCAACTGCGGGTTATTATTATCCTGCGAAAGATGCGAAAGCAAGATATGGCTCATAAAATCGGGCCTGTGGTTGGTGAAAAGTTCCAGCGCCTGTTGGTTTGATAAATGCCCGTAATCGCTGCGGATACGATTTTTCAGGTAAACAGGGTAACCACCTTTTTCAAGCATCTCAACATCGTAATTGGCTTCAAGAAAAATAGCATGACACTTACTGAAATTTAGTTTCACATGTTCGCAGGCAGCACCAACATCAGTCAGAACGCCTATAGTTATTCCGTTTCCCGTAACCGTAAAGCTATGCGGTTCGGAAGCATCATGCTGCTTGGGAAATGCATTTACTGTCAATTCACCAATTGAAACCGGCGAATAGGGATCAAAGTATCTGAGAAGATGTTCATCAATCCGTAACCCGCTTTTTTTGTACGTATTCTCCGTAATATAAACAGGAACCTGGAGTTTACGGGAAATTACGGATACACCGCGGGTATGATCCGAATGTTCGTGTGTAACAAAAACTGCCTTGATTTTAGAAAAGGATAACCCGGAGCGTGCCATACGGATTTCGGTTTCGCGGCACGATAGTCCTGCATCTATCAAAACAGCTTCGTGCTCATTCCCAATATAATAGCAATTACCGTTACTTCCTGAATTTAATGATGATATAAAGAGTGACATAATTTTACAAAGAAACTGAAAATTGCGCTCTGAACAGCAATTGTTTATAAAAGAAGCAAAACTTCTTCTATCCGGAACAATCGGCCTTAATTCCGGTTTAGTTTGTTGAAGATATAATATTACAGCCAGCAACATTGTCCAGCAACTTTTTACGCAACAAGGAATTATCCGAAAAAGAAATGAGAAATAGCCTAATTTTGTAAAATAGCCTTCGTAAATATAATTACAGGATTCCGGCAAGAAATCCCATATCAGCAACCTACAAATATGACTGAACCCATCAGAGTAAAAGAGTTCGACAAATCGGTGAGAAATAAGTTCAATGTGTATA
>JBBSBT010000260.1:0-5206 GCA_038250985.1 Bacteroidales bacterium | reverse complement strand
TCTTTTTTCGTCTTTCCTCCTGATTTTGGGATTATATACCGGTGTTTCGCCATATTGCTCCGGAACCGGCGATTTTTCAATAACTCGCTCCAGTAAAGTTTCAATAGCGCCAAACCTCTGCTGGTCGCGTTCGTTAATAAAAGTTACGGCTGTGCCTTCGGCCGAAGCGCGTGCCGTACGTCCGATGCGGTGAATATAGTCTTCGGCATCGTGTGGCACGTCGAAGTTTATCACCATATCAATATCCTCTATATCAATTCCGCGCGAAACAATATCGGTGGCTACCAGCACAGGAATATCGCCGCTTTTAAAACGGTTAATTACACTTTCGCGTGCCGTTTGATCGAGGGTTGAGTGGATTTCCTCGGCTTTCATGCCTGTTTTCTTCAATTCGTGGAACAACTGCCGGGTCTTTTCCTTGGTTGAGCAAAAAATCAGTACCCGCTTCATAATTGTTTCTTTCAACAGCATTTTGATAAGTGGAATTTTCTGGGTATCATAAACCACATAGGCTACCTGAACAATTTTTTCGGCCGGTTTCGACATGGCAATATTGATCTCCACAGGGTTGTGCAGGATCTGCCTTACCAGGTGCCGCATTTTGGAAGGCATGGTAGCCGAAAACATCAGGTTTTGCCTTTGCTTTGGCAAATAGGAGATGATTTTCAGAATATCTTCATTAAAACCCATATCCAGCATACGGTCAGCTTCGTCGAGGATCAGGAATTTGAGTTCCGGGAATTTGATATAGCCCATATTCATGTGAGCCATCAGGCGGCCGGGTGTACAAACAATAAGGTCCGCACCTTCGGTGAGTGCCTGTTTTTCGCGCGAAAAAACACTTCCGTCGGTGCCACCGTAAATGGCAATAGAAGTGACATGCGTATAATACGAGAACCCTTCCATCTGCTGATCGATCTGCAGCGCGAGTTCGCGGGTTGGCACAATTACCATGGCTTTTACCTGGTTATCGTGAGGCATGGCCATAAGTTTTTCGATAACCGGCAGTAAAAATGCTGCCGTTTTGCCTGTTCCGGTTTGAGCCGAAGCAATTAAATCGCGTCCTTCGAGTATGGCTGGTATTGCTGAAACCTGCACAGGTGTGGCGGTTTCGTATCCTATTGCTTCTATTCCCTGCATAAGTGTAGGGCTGAAGCCGAATGATGAGAAGTTCAATGTTCTAATGTTAGATTGTTAATTTTAATGATGAGATGGGTAGAGTGGGTGAGGGGTATTTATTCGTCCAATTCTTTATTTTTATTTCCTTTCAAAGTTTTGGCATTTAATTTTTTAACTACTTTTTTGCCGGTAGTGCTTTCCAGTTGTAGCCGTGCTGCTTTTGCGACTTCGCCTCCTTTTCGGGCAACTGATTTATTTTCGTCAAAAGATTTTGGCTTTTTATCCTTTGAGATCTCCGTTGTTGAGGCTTCTGCCAGCATATTCAGCACCAGTTCCAGGTTAGTCATATTATCGCGGAGGTTTTCCTGTTTCAGGTCCTTATGTTGCTTATATTGTTTAACGCTGAAACCGCTCCATGCTTTTGTGATTTCATCGGTCAGTATTGCATATTCCTGTCCTTTTTTAACACCTTTGTCATCCCATTCATCGGTTAGTTCTTTGCGGATTTCAATACTTTTCAGTCGTTGATTAACCCATTCCTTACTATATCCTTTTTTGAGGTAAGTTACCATTAAACGGTCGAAACCTACTTCCGGATCTTCAATTTCGTCAATACGCTCGCGGCCGGCTTTTGCAAGCCATTGTTTAAAAGGCTCTGCTTTAGGTGAAGGTATTGATTGAATAAGCCGGAAAAGTTGTTCGGTATCGGCAACATCCGTCAGACGCAATTTACCATCTTCAGCCTCCAATTTCAACCGGTTACAATTTGTAACCGTTTCATTCCCTTCTTTTAATAACCTGCTCTTCAAGACCTTCCAATAATTTCTGGCTCCCTGATGGTGAGGTTGGTCAGTAAGAACTGATATTACATCAACAATGGAGAAATACCATTTTTCTTCTTCGTCATCCCAAACGGAACGGATTTTCTTTGTTTCGAAAAGTTTTATGGCTGTGTCCTTATTCATGATTAAATACTGAATCAAACAGTCTAAATATATGCATTTAAAACGGAATAAAAGACATGAAATCAGTATAAATTTCAATTGGTTTGAAAAATTTTCAGTTGTCGGAAAAGTTCAGACAACTCATTTTCCTTTATTGCCGGCCCAAAATTACTTAAAATTGCCGGATAATCCGCAAGACCTGTCCGGCGTAACCGCCACCAAACAGGTTTACATGCACAAGCAACGGGTAAAGATTAAAAATATCCATGCGTTTCTGCCATTCTTTTTCCATTGGCCACCACTGGTTGTAGGCCTGGTAAAACTCCGGCTGAAATCCCCCGAATAATTGTGTCATGGCAATATCCGCTTCGCGGTGCCCGTAGTATACTGCAGGATCAATAAGGCAAGGCGAACCATCTGCTGAAACTATAAAGTTACCGTTCCACAGATCGCCATGGACCAAGGCAGGTTTTTCGGGTGGAATAATATCGGGTAATTTTTTAAAAAGTGAATCAAAATAACGTGTTTCGCTTTGGCTGAAAGCGCCTTTATTGCGTGCTTCAGAGAGTTGAGGTTCGATCCGTTCGGAAATAAAAAAACTGTAAAAATCAGTATGACGCTTATTGCTTTGAACCAGTGATCCCATATAATTATCATGATCTAACCCAAAATTATCAGAAACATTTCGGTGTAATTCAGCCAGTTTTGTTCCGAAATCGTTCCAGAAATTCCTAACGGGTGTCCCGCCTTCGATATGTTGAAGCAGCAGATAAGCATAGGTGCCGGCTTCGCCAGTACATATCACTTCCGGAATGTCAAGGGTTTTGGTGTCAGCAAGTATTTTCAGCCCAGCAGCTTCTTTACTGAACATTCCCGGGTAAGCTGCAGACGAATTGTATTTTATGAAAAATTTCCCGGCCGTGGTGTTCAAAGTACAGGCTTCGTTAATACATCCTCCGCCGAGTATCTTTGAATCCTTTATCCCCACAGTTAATTCAAATTTGGCTGTTAAAAACTCTTCAACCCGGATTTTAAGTTCATCAGGAAGCATTTTTCGTAGATCGATTTGTAATGTGAAGATAAAAAAAAATCATTTTGCCGTTGTCAGCAAAATGATTTTAATGCATTGAATGGAATAATATTTAGTTTTTTGCGGTATCTGACTGTGGTTTGCGGCTGATAATCTGGTCGAAAACCGAAACGAGTAATATGGCGATCGAAACCGGGATAAAGTAAGCATATTTGCCTATTGAGCCGATCTTACTGAACATCTGTCCCGCCCATACAAGTCCTGTTGACAATAGGTTTCCGGCCATTTGTACGGCTGAAGTACCGGCCATTTTAATATCAAAGTCAAATACTGTCCAGGCGGGGAATATCAGCATCAGAATGGCAATACCTGCTGCAATGGCAAGAATTCCATATTGGTAAGTAATCATCCATTTTTTAACAGGCTCGGGCTGTGGGGCTAGCAGGCGATCCATGATACGCGCACTGAACCCTTCCGTAGGCTTGTCGAGCCTTGTGCGGCTTACAATGCGACGGATAGCTTCATCGTGGTTGTTATTATATGTTGTCATGGCTCATAGGGTATTACAAGGGTCAAAGGTACAATTTTTCATTATGCAGTTTGCATTTGCATTTTCATCTGCAATTCTTCATATAATTTTTTGCGGATGCGGAACAGTTTTACTTTTACGTTCGACACACTCAAACCGGTGATCTTGCTGATATCGTCGATGGTATTTTCTTTAAGATAAAAGAGCGTTACAATGGCACTTTCATCTGCAGGCAGGTTGTTGATGGCTTCGTTTACAAGTTTCGACTGGAGCTCAGTATCAAGTGTATCAAGGTTATCAAAAATTTCATCTTCGGTTGTATCGCTAACCACGCGTTCGTCGAGTTGAGTAAATTCCTGTTTTTTCCGACGGGTGTGCGAAATTGCTGCATTATAAACTATCCGGTACAACCATGTGCTGAATTTTGAATCTCCCTTAAAAGAACGTAAGGATTGGTATGCTTTAATAAATGCATCCTGGGCAATTTCCTCGGCATCTTCGCGGCTGCGGACTATTTTATTAGCAATTGTAAATGCCATATCACGATGTTTTTCAACCAAAAAAGCATATGCCGCAGTATTTCCTGCAAGCACTCTCTGCACGTGAAAAATATCGTCCTGTTCTTTCATGTGGATGTATGACGCAGGTATATAGAAAAGGTTACATTGGGAAAAGGAGATCCGGAAGCCGTTTTCTGCGTGTAGGAGTAAATCTGTACTAAATACCTGGGATAGCCTATTTTAAACGTAAAATTACAAAAATTGTTTCTTTTTTGTAACCTGATATAAAAACATACGTCATACGTGCAGTAAAAACATTTAAAAACATTTAAAATACTGGGATTATGAATAATGAAGGATTATGGATTCCAATAGCATTTTTTGCAATGATACTTGGCATTGTATATATGTCGTACCGCAAAAAAGAACGCATGGCGCTGATACAAAGCGGCCGGGATGCATCCATACTTAAAGAAGACAGCCGTTGCTATTCTTCACTCAAATGGGGCCTGTTGCTTTTTGGTGTTGGACTTGGCCTTCTGATTGCCGAATTTATGGCTAAATATGGTGTAATGTCGCCCGAAGCAGCCTATTTCTCAATGGCATCCATATTTGGTGGTATGGCACTGATTATCGATTTTTTTATAGAGAAATATCGCAAAAGCGACGAACCTAACCCTCCGAAGTCAGAATAAAAGTTGAAATGGTTAGTTTATAAACCCTCCCGGATTAGTTTTCAGGAGGGTTTTTAAATATATGGGTTTTATCTCGAAGGCACGGAGATCACAGAGATTTTTTGATTAATATTTATCTGTATTATAATAGTTATTATGATCAACAGTTACGTTGGGTTGTTCCGTTCCACTTGTAGTTTTGCTGTAAATACATTCAGATACAGAGGCCCTTCTCGTCGCAATATGCTTTCATAAAGAATAATTTCAGTCACATTTTCATCCTGTATTTCAACGGTATTGTATTTACTTAGGATTTGCTGAAAAAGAGGTTTATCCTTTAATGCTTTAACCTGGCCAATGGTCAGATGGGGCACAAAATTCTGACGTCCTGCCTCAAAACCGCAATTTTC
>JBBSBT010000259.1:0-5234 GCA_038250985.1 Bacteroidales bacterium | reverse complement strand
GTCATGGTCATGAAAATCGGCATCGTCCCGAGAGGGTTTATTAACGTGAAGAACGATGTAAGGCACAGCAGGCTGAAAGTTGTTAATTCATTCATGGCATATATCTTTTTAATGCAATTGGATAAAATCCGAAAGCAGGCTATTGCAATCAGGATATCTGCAACAGTAAGTTTTTATACTGTGTTCCGGTCGCGATTTTTATTCAGCATGAAAAGCATTGAACCTGAATTTAGCCTCATCCCATTTATCTTTGGGCCTGGGTGCTACGGCAGGGTGTCCAATCGGTATCACATTCAGCGGTACCAGGTTTTCGGGAAGGTTTAAAATTCTGCGTACGGGCTCCATGCGTTCTTCGTACGGATAGGTTGCTGTCCATACAGCGCCAAGCCCGAGTGATTCTGCTGCCAGCAGGATGTTTTGAGTCGCTGCGCTGCAATCCTGAACCCAATAGCTTTTGGCGCCGGTGGGGTCATGCTCAAGGTTTCCGCATACCACTATGGCAGCGGCTGCTTCCCGTGCCATTTTTGCATAGGGGAGCTGTTCGCCCAGGGACTGCAGTAAATGCCTGTCGGTAACAGCAATGATAAACCAGGGTTGTTTGTTGTTGGCCGATGGAGCAGCCATCCCGCATTTGGCCAGAAATATAAGAGTGGCACGATCCACTTCAACATCAGTGAAATGGCGTACACTGGTCCTGTTAAATATGGTTTTAAAGGTATCGTTCATTTTCGATGGTTTTTATTTCGATTACTGGTTTCTGTTCAAACCAGGGCTGGCTTAGTAACCTGAAATCCGAAAGGTGCTTTGTTCCCAGGTGTTTGTCGAGAGCAGCCTGCGAAAGCCACTTTTCGACCAGGCAAAAACGGGTAGCGGCATAGGGCGAAACAAACAATTCGTATTGCAGGCAGCCTTCCTCCGCGAGTACATGTGGCCTGACGGCATCGAATTCCTTGCTGAAAATTGATGTTGAAGTTTCTTTTAATGAATAAAATACAATAACCTGGATCATAAATGTTAAGGATTTAGTGGGTTAAGCATGGTATGAAATAAATCTGCCTCAGGGGCACCTACATTGGTTTTTGAAAACTTATAGAATGGCAAAATTAATCATAACAGGTTTGTTTTCATTATTTATTTCAGATCTTTTTCAAAACAAACAGAGTTCTCCACGCCGGCATACTGTCCATAATTTGGAATTAATTTATATCCGTTCTTATGATACAGGGCAATGGCTTCGGGCTGCACTTTCCCGGTTTCAAGAATACATTTTGAATAGGAGAGCTCGCCGGCCCACTTTTCAAGCTCAGTGAGGATTTTTGAAGCTATTCCTTTCTTTCTGCTGCCAGGCATAACATACATCCTTTTAATTTCAGATGTATCTGGCCCAAAGTCTTTTATTGCTCCACAGGCAATAGGTATCTCATCTTCATACACAACAACGGCATACCTGATGTTGCCGATCTTATTGAATTGGGCATAAAAGGCATGGTCCTCACCATCCCTGATGGCCAGTTCGGCATCGAGCCGTTTCACCAGTTCTATAAAATCAGGATGATCAGAATTGGTTCTTTGTACGGTTATCATTTATGTTATTTGGCTTCAATATTTATTGCCGGAATTTGCTGATCCTTAATAAATTTATTGAATTCAGAGACTCCTTTTTCTTTGATCTCATTTACTTCCTTTACAGCCTGGTCAATTTTTGAAGCGAGGTCATCATAAACGACATACGCATTTGCGGTGGGTTTGCTATCGGCAGAAGCTACGTTCGAACCAAGTCCGGCCATTTTATCATTCAGCATAATCGGAAAAGCCAGCACATCCTGAGGAGCTTTGGCCTTAGGCTGCATCAGGGTGGATTCAAGCCTGTCGAGATCCTTAAGCATGGCTTTGGTCATGGTTTTCATTTGCCCGGCCAATGTTGTGTCCTTTACCGAAGCTATATAAGCATTTACCTGTGAACGAACTTTGCGGATTTCATTCACGGCAGTATGGGCTTCCGAAACTTTGCTGTTAATCTTCTGAAGCAGATCGAACTGCGCTTTCAAATCAGCATCACTAACATTAACCTGCGGATTTTTTAAAATATCAAAAGGTTGCTCCGCCAATACAATTTTGTCGGCCAACAGCCTTACGCGGTACTTACCGGGAACAACTTTGGCACCTATGCCTGATCCGGCCCACATCACGTTTGTTCCTTCTACTTCAACTGCATTAGGATAACGCATATTCCAGACAAACGAATTCATTCCGGGTTTGCTTGTCGGAATTCCGGGCTTATCAGCTTTATTGTCAGGATAAAAATCTTTTGAAACCGGGATAGGATCGCCCTTTACGTTCTTTAATGAAGAATACGAAATTATGGTATCGCCCCGGCTGGATAGGAATTGTAATATTAGCTCACCCTTGGGTTGATTTTTAAAATAGTACCTGACAATAACACCATTTGGAGCATTTGTTCCTTCATCCTGTGATCTGCTGCGCTGACCGCCATCCATCCGGTATGCAGGACGTGGACTATACAGGTGTGCATCACCTTTTGCTAAACCATCTTTTATTTCATAGAGAGGCGTAATATCATCCAGGATCCAGAATGATCTCCCGTGGGTTGCTATAACCAGGTCCTTTTCCCGTTTCTGAACCTGCAGATCGCGGATCGGGGTCAGCGGAAGGTTCAGATTCAGGCTCTGCCAGTTTTCACCATCATCGAACGAAACATAAATCCCGGTTTCGGTTCCGGCATAAAGCAAGCCGGGTTTATTTGGATCTTCGCGGACTACCCTGCAATAGTCACCGTCGGGGATACCGTTCGTAATTTTTTGCCAGGTCTTACCATAATCAGTGGTTTTGAATAAATACGGAGTCTTGTCACCAAACATATACTTATTGGCAGCAAGGTAGGCTTTGCCTTTGTCATGTGAGGAAGCATCAATAATACTGATCATTGAAAACTCAGGCAACTGTGAGGACGGTATGGATACATTCGTCCAGTTTTTCGCATTATCTTTTGAAACATAAACCAGTCCATCATCTGAACCTGTCCATAAAACGCCTTGCTCAACGGGTGATTCAGCAAAAGTATAGATGGTAGCATATATTTCGGCCCCTGTCATATCACGGGTGATCGGCCCGCCGGTTTCACCTGTCGTTTTCGGATCGTTGCGGGTGAGGTCGGGACTGATAATCTGCCACGACTGACCACCATCCTCAGTTACATGGACATACTGTGATGTAACATACATCCGTGCAGTATTTTGTGGTGAAAAAACTATCGGGTAAGTCCATTGAAAGCGATATTTCTTAGCTGCAGCCGGTGATCCGATAGCAGCTTCAGGGTATGGGGATATATCCCTGTTTTGCCCCGTTATTTTATCGTACCGCGACAGCGATCCGTCGTACTCACCTCCATAGGTTATATTTGAATTGGTAGGATCAGGCTGTATATAACCTGCTTCGCCGCCGGCTACCGGGTACCAATCATCCTCGCCAATACTGTTGGAGTTAGTCCTTGAAGCTATACGTATGGAAGAATTATCCTGCTGAGCGCCATATACATTATAAGGAAAGTCATTATCCACAGATACATGGTAAAACTGGGCCGTGGGCATATCAAGTTCTGTAAAAGTTTCGCCGCCGGTAAAAGTCACTTCAGCACCACCGTCGTCGCCGATTATAAAATTATCTGAATTATCGGGATTGATCCATACATCATGGGTATCACCGTGATGAACAGGAATCGGATTGAATGTTTTACCACCGTCGAATGATTTCCATGGTCTTACGTTAAGAACAATAAGCCCGCTCTCGTTTTTTGGATCGGCAGCCAGATTGCTGTAATACCAGGGCCGTTGCCACAGGTTTTTATCTTCATTTATCAGCTGCCAGTGCTCGCCTCCGTCGTCAGAGCGATACAGACCACCTTTTTTATTTTCGATCAGGGCATACAGGCGCTGCGAATTTACAGGAGAAACTACGATGCCTATTTTCCCCAGTATTCCTAAAGGCATTCCGGGTTTTTCATTCAGGCAGGTCCAGGTGTCGCCACCATCTACTGATTTATACAGCCCTGACCCGGCTCCTCCTGAACTCATGGAATAACCGTTGCGATAAGCCTGCCAGAGAGCGGCATACACAATTCTTGGATTGTTGGGATCAAGACGAACACAAATGGCACCTGTGCTGTCATTTTTTGAAAGCACCAGCTCCCACGTTTTGCCACCATCGCGGCTGCGGTAAACGCCTCTTTCCTTATTCGGATGAAAAGGATTGCCCAGGGCCGACATAAAGACTACATCCGGGTTACCGGGATTGACTTCGATATTTGCAATAGCATCCGCTTTTTCGCATCCCAGTTTCATCCAGGTTTTTCCGGCGTCAACTGATTTGTACATGCCATCGCCAAAAGAGATGTTCGACCTCATATCGGCTTCTCCCATCCCTACATAAACAACATTCGGATCCGATGGTGCCACGGCAATGGCCCCTACCGAACTGGATTTGAACGTGCTGTCAGATATGGGTTTCCAATTATTGCCGCCATCCGTCGATTTCCATACGCCTCCGCCGGTGGCGCCGAAATAGTAGGTCAGCGGACTGCCTTTTACACCTGTAACTGCCAGGGAGCGGCCGGCACGAAAAGGCCCTATGTTCCGCCAGGTAAGCGCATTGAAAAGACTATCGGAAATCTGTGGCTGGATAACGATTGCCTGTTTTTTTACTGTTTTTTTATGCTTTTGTGCAAAACTTACAGGCACAATGGCTGACATTAAAAAAATCAGGAGCAATGATTTTTTCAGGAATCCGAAGGTTTTCAGGCTTTTCATACAGGAGATGGGATTAAGCTTAAATTATAAAAACATTAATACAGTCTATTGGTTCATTTTCAGAAATAAGGCATTACTAAATATATCCACCGGGGAAGTATTTTGAAGAATATCTTCAATAGCAGGATATCGGATTCAAATATACAAATTTCCTGATATGTAGGAATGTCCGGAATATAAAAAGTACGGTTTAGAAGAAAAGTCATTAATGCGATGGCTTATTTCCCGTATCGGTAATGCCCTATGATCTTAAAGCTGAATAAACAGTCTTCCATAACCTGCCCGGCGCCGATATTATGAACCATTAAAAAGCGTTTACCGTCAGCTGATTTTTTGTTAACAACAATACCGATATGAGTAACGGCGCCGCCCAGGTTCCAGCATACAATATCGCCCGGGGAATAGTCATCC
>JBBSBT010000258.1:0-5235 GCA_038250985.1 Bacteroidales bacterium | reverse complement strand
TTTGCAACTGTTGCATGCCATAAATCCAATGAAATTCCAGCAACGGGAGAACCATTTTACCGCGCAAATTCGTTAAAATTTTTCTTTACAGATGGCACCAATAAGGATTTATTAAACCTGAGGAATAACCCCATATTACCTGTAACTTTTGAATACACTTTTCAGGCTCCTGCACTTCCCGGACCGGCCGACACAATAAGGTATAATTACATGGGAATGGAAATTAAATACGACACCGAAACAAAAATGTATGCCTGGAATACCGTTATTAACGGGAAATCCGGCATACAAACGCACGAAGTTTATATTGCTGTAAACGAAAGCGATATAGACACGTTAAAGGCTTATTTCAGCTATATTATGGGTGATGTAATCCCTAACGGGCCTTATGCAATTGTTGAGAAATTATATTACAACGGGATATTGATATCAGAGGAAAAAATAAATACTGTATCCGGCATTCAGGAATTTACTAATAAGCGTATATTCATAAAGAAAGAAAATGGGGCAACTAAAATTTCCTTTAATCAATATCAATTGAAATAAAATAATGCTTTTAAAATTTGATAATTGAAACGATTTATATGAAGAAGATCTATTTACTTTTCACCTTATTGATAATGAATACATTATCATATTCACAAAATCTTGAATATGCAAAAGCTGTTGTTAATAAACTGGCTTCCCCTGAACTGCAGGGAAGAGGATACACAGGAAACGGCAACTCCCTGGCTGCTGAATATATTTCAGGCGAATTCAGGAGATTCGGGTTGGAGCCTTTAGGCCGGTCGTATTATCAGAAATTTGATATCCCGATAAATACATTTCCCGGGAAAATGGAAGTACAGATTAACGGTGTAACGTTGAAACCCGGAGTTGATTATCTTGTGGAATCCTCGTCGCCGGGCATTAAAGGCAGGTTCAACATACTAAAAGTCAAGAAAACTGATATTGACACGCAGGAAAAACTTTTCAGCGTTTTGAATATCGCTGGTGAAAATTTTATCCTGATTGATGAAACACAAAAAGGCTCAGACAAAGCACTGAATAAAAAGATCGATGAATATATTTCGTTTCTGAAATACAGCCCTGATGTTTCGTGTAAAGGAATCATAATTTATACCAATGAAAAGTTAAACTGGGAGAATTCAACGTTTCAGAATGTAAGACCTGTGATAATTATCCATAAGGATCTCGACCTGAAAAACGTTAGTTCTGTTGAGCTAAACATCGAAAGTACATTTATAAATAAATACCCGACTCAGAATATTGTTGGCTTAATCCGGGGAAGTTCCGAACCTGATTCGTTTTTGGTGGTAACAGCCCATTACGACCACCTGGGTCATATGGGCAAGGACACCTATTTCCCCGGGGCAAATGATAATGCCAGCGGTGTTGCAATGATTTTGAACCTGGCTGAATACTATTCGAAGAACAAACCGAAATACTCCATGCTTTTTATAGCCTTATCTGCCGAAGAAGTCGGCATACTGGGCGCTAAAAAATTCACGGAAAACCCGTTGATAAAACTTAACCGCATAAAGTTCCTGGTTAATTTTGATTTAGCCGGCACCGGCGAAGAGGGTATCAAAGTAGTAAACGGAAGCATATTTAAAGATAAGTTTAATTTATTGACAGACCTCAACAATGAGAACAAACTTTTACCTAAAGTCGATATCCGTGGCGAGGCCTGCATCAGTGACCACTGTATGTTTTATATGAAAGGAGTCCCATGCTTTTATATCTACACACTGGGAGGGATACAGGCATACCACGATATTTATGATAAATCTGAAACATTACCCTTAACTGAGTTTGTTGACTATTGTACCCTGATGATTAAGTTTTTTAACAGAATATAACTCTGGATTAACTTCAGCATTCAATATAAAATTCAAGCTGCAATGGATTTTAGTCAAAACATGAGGTGCGCATTGGCCCCAACATAGGAAAGCCACAGAATATAAGTGAGAAATGGAAAGGGATTTCCTTGGTTTGCATAGATGATAGGCATAGGCAGAAAAGTTTCTGATGAATTACAATTTTCAGAACCGCATCAACTATAATTTTAAATCCTGCTTTATTGCACCATAATTCAATAGATTATATAATTTATAACCCATAAAATAATAAGAATTCCATGAAAACACTATCAACTATATTTCTTGCCATTGTATTTTTTACTTCAGCTCAGGCACACAAGGAGAAATTCGGATTAAACCTCACCGCTGGCCAAACTTATTATCAAAAAAGCTCATCCCAGATGACGATAATTCAAACCATAAACAACCAGCTGCTAAACATAGAGATGACAATAAATGGAAATATGTCATTCAAAGTAACCGATATCCAAAACTCATTATATAATATGGAAGTTCGGTACGAAAGTCTAACTATGAAAATGAACTTACCTAACGGAATAACGGAATTCAGCTCCGATAAAAATGATGATAACGATATTATGTCGACCATGTTGGGATGTATGATCGGCAGACCTTTCCTGGTAAAAATGACTAAAACGGGAAAAATTACTGAGGTGAAGAATATAGAATATGTATTTTCAACGATGTTTGATAAATTTCCCCAATTGAGTGATTTTCAAAAACAGCAGATTAAAGAACAGCTTTTAAAGGCATATGGAGAAAAGGCATTCATAGGCAACCTCGAAATGAATACAGCTATTTACCCGGATTCTCCTGTATCGCTGGGTGACAAATGGAAAATAAAAATCATAATGGAGTCGGGAATGAAGGCAACCATCGAGACTATTTATGAATTAAGAGAAAATACTGATGCATATGCCGTTTTTTATGGATCCTCCACAATGGAGACGGCTGATAAAGAAGCGTATATCGAGACGAATGGAATGCCATTAAAATATGATTTAACCGGGACAATGACGTCTGTTATAAAAACCGACAAAGTTACAGGTTGGGTAATGGAAGCTAAACTGAGCCAAGCCTTTAAAGGGACGGCATACATCAGGGATAATCCTAAGCTACCGGGCGGAATGTCAATACCCATGTCGATAAATAATGAGATGAGCATAACAGATAATTAAACCCGGACTAATACTTCTGATTACTTCCTTTTTATGAAAACCCTCTTAACTTCCCTTTTTATTTTATTTACCGGCTTATACTGCTTCGGGCAGGAAGTCGAATTTTGCGGTTCGGTGAATACCTCCTCGGAGGAAAGGTTTCAGAATGCCACCGGCCTTGGTTTGCAATACCAGCAGGATATTGGCAAAAAATTTAAGGCCGGGCTGGGTGTGCATTACAATTCGGCCAGGGTTACTTTCGATCACATTGTGTATATTGATGCAGATCCCAACATCCTGGTTGTCGACCGGATAAACTCAGCGAGCAGGCGCTTTTCCTTCCGCCTCAACCTGCAGGGCCTGCTTAGGGATAACGAAAATGTTTCGTTTTCGCTGGGGCCCGAAATCAGTTATAATTTTTACAAGGGAGAAGACCATGTGGACCGCAGATGGGGCTCTAATTCCGAAAGAGATCTGTTTACACGGTATAACGGGCTGATTAAACAAATAGGCCTCGGGCTGATTTCGAAGGTTGAAATCAAACATGTATTTGATCCGCGTTTATCGTTGTGCTTTACTTTCAGGCCCGAAATTACAACCGACGGCTTGTTTCCAAAAGGTGAAACTCCCGTATTCGCGGGCGTGATGGGATTTATAGAATTTCAGACAGGCTTAAAATACAGGTTTAAAAAATAAGGGCTTGGTGCTTGGTGTAAGGTGCATAGTGCGCAGTACATGGTGCTCGGTGCATAGTGCTTGACATTTAGGACTTGGTTCGTAGTGAGTAGTCTGCCACTATTAAACAACGGGACTTACAGGAGCTATCTTGAAAATTTGAAATACATAGAAATAGCACGAAATAGTGAGATGTGATTTTTATCGGATGTAAAAGGTGAACATCAGGCACAAATCATGTTAGTAGTGTTCTCCCCTCCGGGGAGATGCCCAAAGGGCAGAGGGGTCAAAATAATGAATAGACAACCACTATTTAGCATTGATACAAACTAAAACTCTCTGGATATATCTACCTGGTATTCAACCAATAATATTCTTGTTAGATGAAAGTGCATGGTGCTTGGTGCTTAGTGCACAGAAAATTAAATGAAGTTCATCGCTTTACGCTGATAAAGTATTTCGGCGGAATTGCGTTCAAATCAGATCCAGAGGAATAGAACCCGTTTAATCCCCTGCTGCGATAATCATCGGGATCACACGACATTAAATCTATCAAAAAGTTTTGTTACTTGAACTAAAAGTCAAACCGGTTTAACTTTCGTATTTAAAATATCTTTATATTTGACATATCAACCGTGTTTAGTATGTGTATTTAGCATCTGTCCGTACCCGGACACAGAATGCAGTAAGAAATATTAAATATAAATAAATTGATTGTTAAACTAAAAATGAAAAAATGAAAAAAATTATCCTGTTAAATCTGGTAATGATGATCACTGTTTTATGGTTTAATAATAAACAGTTGAATGCTCAAACAAATAATAAAATTAAGGCTTCCTTTAAATCGATGACAGTTGCTGACCCGGCTGGCGGCAGGTGGATATGGGGAAAGAGCGTTGCCATCGGAGATACCATTTCGATCTTGCTCGAAGGAGATACAAATACCTATGATGTCCCATGGTGCAGCAGCTATGGATGTTGCGATCTGGCAAGTTATAACGGGATGTCGATTTCGCTCCATACAATTATTGCCGATTCATGTTACCGCGTATCTGTAGCCGGGGGATTGAGCGGAGGCAGATATTTTACAGAAGGAAATATTATAATCCCACCTGAATGGGTTGTTGACAGTATTGAAAACACAACATCCAACTATATGGGTTCGGTTGATTCGGTGATTGGCAACAGGATCTATTTTCGTTCAGGCATTGATTATGAGGGATGTGTTTGTTCTGACTGCGGTAGGGCAAACCTGAATTATTATATTAGCCGGAACCTGACACTTTCCGCCACACAATACCCTGGAGAAAAGGATTTGTACTCCGTCTATCCAAATCCTGCCACACAAATGATTACGGTTGAAAACAGGTCATTAAAAACCCACTTTAATGAAATGATATACATTTATAACTCTCAATCCCGGCTCGTAATGAGGCATCCGGCCACGAATGCCAAAACAGAAATAGACATTTCTTCACTTGGCAGTGGTATTTATATAGTGCGGGTGAAAGGCGATGGTA
>JBBSBT010000257.1:0-5239 GCA_038250985.1 Bacteroidales bacterium | reverse complement strand
TTCATAGCATTGAAATGAAGCAACGCTTTTTCATACGCATTCATCGACTTTATATAATTTCCCTGTTGCCGGTACACATTTCCCAGGTTGTTATAGCAATAAGCAACTTCAGATTTCATATCTGCTTCATTTGCAATAAACAAAGCTTTTTCATAGCAAATAACTGCATCCGTAAAATTACCACATTGTTTCTGCGCAATTCCCATTCCGACATAACACCAGTAAACTCCCAGTTTATCTTTTGCTTTTTCGTACTCTACTTTAGCTTCATTGTAATTTGACATAGCTTGCTGATACTGGCTTTGTTCGAGGTACACCTCACCAAAATAAAACAGGCATTCGCCGGTATAATAGGGATGCCCGAGTGCTTTTGCCGAATTGTAAGCCAGTTGATAGTGCTGCATGGCGTTGGTATAATCCACATTCTGATAATACACCAGTCCCAGTCCCAGCTCAGCCAATATAAGCTGTTTCAGAGTTTTAGTCCTGATGCTTTTATTTGATGAGGTAACACCTCCATTGGCTAAACTGATAGCCCGCTGATAATAGGCAGTTACTGAATCGGACGAACCTGATTTTTTGGAGTTTGCCATTTTCAGGTATTTGGATATTAAAGCGGTATCGGGTTGTGATTGTTGAACAGGTGCTGCCAAAGCATTGATAGTAAAAAGGGTAAACCCTATAATTACTGGAACTGCCTGAAGCTGAAATAATCCGGATAGAATTGATTTCATAATAATAAAAAATAATGACTATAAAGTTAAGAAAAACTTTATGACAGATAAATGCCCTGATTGTTTTTTTAGATAGATATTTTATTCGAAGCAATGGATTTATCATGATTCTCAATTATCCGTACCTTTGCATCATGTCAGCAAACACATTCGGAACCATATTCAGACTTACCACGTTTGGCGAGTCGCACGGAATCGCCCTTGGCGGAATTATCGACGGTTGTCCGGCCGGGCTTGTCATCGATATGGAATTTATTCAAAATGAGCTTAACCGCAGGCGGCCGGGTCAGTCGGAAATGACTACACCCCGTGATGAAAGCGATACGATTGAAATTCTTTCAGGCGTTTTCGAAGGCCGGTCCACCGGGTCACCCATTGCTTTTGAAATCCGGAACAAGGATCACCATAGTTTTGATTACGACCATCTGCGTGAAGCTTACCGTCCTTCGCATGCCGATTATACCTACGACAGTAAATACGGTTTCCGCGATTACCGCGGAGGTGGCCGTTCCTCGGCACGCGAAACACTTTCACGCGTGGCCGGTGGCGCCGTGGCTAAACTGCTTTTGCAGAATTCCGGAATTCGTGTTAAAGGATACGTAAGCAGTATTGGCGAAGTTAAGATGGGCAAGGATTTCAATATCGATCAGCTGGATGAAATTGAAAAAAGCCTGGTTCGTTGTCCCGACCCTGAAGCTTCGGATAAAATGATAGAACATATAACTCAGCTTAAAAAAGAAGGTGATACAACCGGGGGCGTTATAACCTGCATCATCGATGGTGTTCCCGCCGGATTGGGTGAACCTGTATTTGATAAGCTTCAGGCCGACCTGGCCAAAGCAGCCATGAGTATAAATACGGCCAAAGGATTTGAATACGGCGAAGGTTTTAATGCACCATCCATGCGCGGCACAACTCACAACGATATTTTTATTGCCGGTGAACATGGAGAAATAACTACCAAAACAAATCATTCGGGCGGTATACAAGGCGGTATCAGCAACGGAAGCGATATTGTTTTTAAAGTTGCCTTTAAACCCATCGCAACCATACAACAATCACAAAATTCGGTGAACAGCAAAGGCGAAAATATTGTGCTGGCTGCCAAAGGAAGGCATGATGTGTGCGTGGTTCCTCGCGCCGTTCCTATTGTAGAAGCCATGGCTGCACTGGTCATAGCCGATCATTTACTTCGTAACCGATCATCTAAATTGTAAATTCAGATCACCATTTTCCATTTTCTTTTAACTATTAACTCTCTGCCCCAAGATGAAGAAAGCATTGAAAATTTCAGCCATTGTAATCGGGTTCCTTTTAGTGGTAATTATTGCGCTGCCATTTGTATTTAAGGGCAAGATTCAGAAAACGGTTCAATCCGAGATAAACAAAAACCTTAATGCCGTTGTGACCTTCGATGGGGTTGGGCTGTCGCTCATTCGTCATTTTCCTGACCTTACGGTGAAGGTGAAAAACCTGGTTGTGAAAGGCACCGGTGATTTTGACAACGATACGCTGGCCTCAATTCCGGCCTTTTCGCTGACTCTCGACCTGGCAAGTGTGTTCGGCGGCAGCAATTATAAAGTAAAACAAATCGATGTAAGCTCTCCGCGCCTGCTTTTTAAAGTGCTGAAAAACGGCAAAGTGAATTGGGATATTACCAAGCCTTCAGCTGCAGCTGATACCATCACCCAACCATCCACATTTAAAGTTTTCCTGAACAAAGTGAGCATCAGCGATGCGCTTATTGTGTATGATGATGCCGAAATTCCTACCATGATGGCACTCGACGGGCTTACCGGAACACTGAGTGGCGATATGACGGCAGATATCACTTCACTTGATATTAATGCCGCAATTAAAGATATTACAGTTGATTACGACGGCGTGAGGTATATGAGTAAAACGAATGGTGAACTGAAAACACTGCTGGATGCCGATCTGAATACCTGGACGTTTACTTTCAAAAACGGGCTGATGCGTTTGAATGATCTGAACGTGACTGCCGACGGTTTTTTTGCCATGCCTGAGGAAGGTTATAAAATGGATATTAAATTTGCGGCAAAAGAAAATACATTCAAAGCTTTCCTGTCGCTCATCCCTGCTATCTATTCAAAGGATTTTGATAATATTAAAACCTCGGGTACCATGGCTTTTGATGGCTTTGTTAAAGGCATGTACAACGATGTGTCGATACCGGCATTTGCCATTAATTTAAAAGTGGCCGACGGCATGTTCAATTACCCGGGGCTGCCGGGAAATGTTTCAGATGTGAATCTCCAGGCAGCCATTGCCAATCCTGATGGTGTGATGGATCATACCACGGTGGATGTGCCGCGGATGCATCTCAGTATGATGCAAAACCCTGTTGATATCACACTTTCGGTAAGGACTCCCGTTTCGGATCCCGATATCAATGCCACAGTGAAAGGATCTGTTAATCTTGAAAATATTTCAAAAATTTACCCGTTGGGAGATAAAACAAAGGTATCAGGAACCATTAATGCCGACATGGCTTTCAGTGGTAAAATTTCGGCTATCGAAAAAGGCGCATACGACCAGTTTAAAGCTTCAGGGTATGCAGCTGTCGACAAACTTATGTATGAGGGGCCCGAAGTTCCCCAAACGGTTAACATCAGTAAAGCACGTCTTGATTTTACACCGGCCTATGCACAGCTTACAAACATGGATATGACTATCGGTAAAAACGACCTGGCAGCTTCAGGGAAACTGGAGAATTACATTCCATATGTGATGAAGAAAAATGCGGTGCTGAAAGGCTCGCTCACTACTACTTCCACTTTTATGGATATTAACAGCCTGATGGCCGGCAGCACGGCTGCTCCTGCTGTTAAAGATACAACTGCTCTTACCGTAGTTGAGATTCCGGGAGATATGGACCTTACTTTAAATACTTCTTTCAAAAAACTGATTTATGACAAATACGAACTAAGTAATGTAACAGGCAAGGTAACCGTTAAAGATCATACGCTGCTGATTGATGGTTTGCAGTTAAATATGCTGGGAAGCACCATGGCGCTGAAAGGATCGTATAATACTTTTAATCCTGCAAAGCCGATGGTTGATATGGATCTGCAGATTAAAAACCTGGAAGTGAAACAGGCATTCCAGGCGTTTAACCCTGTTCAGAAATTTGCTCCCATTGCCGGTAAACTTAACGGGGCCATCAATACAAATCTGAAATTTAAAGGTGCGTTAAAACAAAATATGATGCCTGAGCTTTCATCGGTGTCTGCATATGGACTTGTGCTTTCGGATATTCTGAAACTGGTTGACCTGAATACCCTTGGCAAAATTGCTGATTTGCTGAAAATAGAGAAACTCAGGAACCCTTCGCTGGAGAACATCAATCTTTCATTCGATGTAGTGGATGGGAAAGCCACCGTAAAACCCACTGATTTCAAACTGGGATCGTACAAAGCAAACATTTCAGGTACAACCGGCCTCGACCAGGTGCTGAATTTCATTTTAACGCTCGATATTCCCCGTTCCGAATTCGGCTCAAAGGCTAACAATGTACTCGATGGACTGGTAAAGGATGCCTCAAAAAAAGGTGTTAATGTAAGCCTTGGTGATATTATTCCGGTTACGATTCTTATTGGCGGTACTGCCACTGACCCGAAAATTACAAGCGGTATAAAATCAGCCATGGCCGACCTGGCAGCTGATATGAAAAAGCAGGCTCTCGAAGTGGTAGAAAAGAAAAAGGAAGAATTGGTTACCAAGGCCAAAGACGAAGCTACCGATCTTATAGCCAAGGCCGATGCCGAAGCAACCAAAATTATGGACGAAGCCGGAAAGCAAAGTCAGAAACTGATACAGGCCGGAAATGATGCTGCTCAAAAAGTACGTTCTGCAGCCGATTCATCTGCAAACCGTCTTATAGCCGAGGGGAAGAAAAATGGCTACATTGCAGAAATAGCCGCTAAAAAAGGAGCTTCCGTCGTAAAAAAAGAAGCTGATGATAAAGCGAATAAGCTAGTTGCCGAAGCTCAGAAGCAATCGGATGCACTTATGAGTAAGGCTAAAGCCGAAGCGGATAAAATTAAGCAGGATGCACTGAACAGGGTGAAGTAAAAGCCTCCCGGGCCGGGAGATTCTCTTCTGATTTAACCTCCCTAACTATAGTTGAATTATGGTATCAGGAGGATGATTTTTCCATTTCTATGCATTTCCCCAGAATTTAATTTTTTGATTTCGGGTATTTTTCGGTTACTTTTACCTGTCTAAATCAATTATTTTCATTAATGGTTCCATCAAAAACATGTAATTGGTGGGTTGTTTATAGTCTTATTGCTTTGCAATTGCTGGCTGTAAATGGCATGGTAGTAGCGCAGTCAACTCACACTACAGCACTTTTAGCTCCGGCGGATATATCGTCGGCGGTGATGTTGTTGCAGGAGTATGTTCGTATCCCATCGGAGACAGGTAACGAAACCAAAGCAGCTAAGTTCCTTATGCAGCAATGCAGGGAAAAAGGTTTAATC
>JBBSBT010000256.1:0-5246 GCA_038250985.1 Bacteroidales bacterium | reverse complement strand
GAACGCACCTGGCTGCGGTTTAAGCGTGCAGGGTCGCTCTTGTACCAATAATAAACTCCTGCCACCAGCACCAAACCCAGGAAGGTTGTCCACGAAAATATAGATAGCAGAAGCAACAGAGTGCTTCCAAGAATGTAATTAGGGGTTGAATGCTTGGACTGGTATGTAAACCGGATACTCCACACAAGCGCTCCTATCAGAATCAGAAAATAAAATAAGGTTCCTGAATTAAATGGAAGGCCAAAATCATTTACAAAAAGGATTTCGTATTTCCCGGCCAGGTTTACCGTGTATGGAATCACCATAAACATAATAAACGAAAGGATGAAAAACGCGATTCCAAGTGTAACCACAACGCCTTTCCATGTTGTTTTATATTTCCGGAAATAAAATACCAGGGCAATGGCAGGAA
Source organism: Bacteroidales bacterium (assembly GCA_038250985.1). Classification (GTDB taxonomy): domain Bacteria; phylum Bacteroidota; class Bacteroidia; order Bacteroidales; family UBA4417; genus UBA4417. Next base: position 4,834 of record JBBSBT010000256.1, on the reverse strand, counting down.
TGGCAAGCAGGTTAAGCAAATGCACCCCGATGGAAAGCCCCATGAGGTAAGCAATGAAAATGATCCAGCGCTGCGAATGAGGCTGGTCGGCTACCTGATCCCATTTAAGTATGGCCCAGAAAACTATTGCAGTAAAAAACGACGACATGGCATATACTTCACCTTCGACAGCCGAAAACCAGAATGAATCGGTAAAGGTATAAGCCATAGCACCAACCAAACCGCTTCCGAGAATGGCATACATACGACCCGTGGAAATATCAGTGCCTTTGGTAATTTTAAGTGCCAGCATGGTAATACTCCAGAAAAGGAATAAAATAGTAGCTGAACTGCTTAATGCCGACATAATGTTTACCATCATCGCTACTTTGCTGGTATCGCCAAAGGCAAACAAGCTGAAGAAACGGCCCAGTAACTGGAAAAGCGGGGCTCCCGGCGGGTGGCCTACCTGCAGTTTAAAGGCTGTTGAGATGTATTCACCGCAATCCCACCAGCTGGCAGTAGGTTCAATGGTCGACAGATAAACCCACGATGCAAAGGCGAAGATCATCCAGCCCAGCAGGTTATTCAGTTTCCTGAATGTTTTCATGAAAAGTATAGATTAATGAATAAACAAATATTTGAGGGGACGAAATTAACCAATAATTATGAAGTACAAATAATTTTTGAAAAATGATATGAAAAGAACATCTTATTTGCCGCTGATTTTGAAGGAAATAATACACATTCATTAACACGGAACCAATTCTTAATTATATTAATTAAAGCGTTTAAAACACATTTACCGATTTCCCCTTTGCTCCAGGTATAACGAAAACAGGGAGCCGAAACTCCCTGTTTAATAAGTGATAACCAGATGGTTTTACATCATTCCTTTTTTTGAACTGAGGTACGTATCTATCTGTTTTACTATCGCATCCTGGTTGTTCCGGGCTGCAATCTGCTTAATATAATCGAAGAAACTGAAAGCCATGTTCATATCATCCGCGTATTGATTGCGGAATCCAGGATCCAGCGCCGAATAATAGTCAACATTCTGCTCATAAATCTGTATCAGCCGTTTCGCCAGCTTATTTCCCTTCTCAATGGCTCCGGCCCTGTAATACACATCCACAAATTCGGTCATATAATAGTCGTAATGGATCTTGTTATCAGGGAATGCTTCCTGAACCCGGTCACAGACTTTTATAGCCATGTCATTTTTGCCTTCAGCTACAAGGCTTTTTGCCAGGCGCATAAAATTCTGTTTGGGAAGGAAAGAATTCCGGTAGCTTTCAGGGTCAACATATACTCTCGGATCGGCAAGGTTTCCCCATTTGCATTTGTTCATCAGTATGTCGTACGATGCATCGGTATTCACACTGCCGACTCTTTTTATAAAGTCGGGACCATCAGCCTTTACAGGCATAAACCGGTATACATACCCTTCCATAAAACAATACGGGCTCACATCAAACGACTGAACACCGGCAGGACTGCCAAAATAGATCGGACGTTTAAATTGGTTCTTTGCCAGGAAATCGAGCAGCATCAGGTCGTTTTTATACAACGCATTTGCCCTGATATCCAGGTCCACCGAACTTACAATCCTATCAGCGTATTTTGCAGGGACAATGCCATTTTTAACCAGGGAAGCCGAATCAACCGAGATTTTCACCTTGTTGGTAGGAAATAATGCAATAGTATGGTTTCCTGTCAGGTATTTTGTCGAGGGATCGTCGCTGGCGATGTAATCGATTACATCCTGCAGTTCGACACGATCCTTTATTGCACCGGAATAACCAACCTGTTCATTTATTCCTTTGTTATACTGATCATACGAAAGTGTAAATGGCAGGGCATCGGATTTGTAAACCTTACGCATCAGCTGGTGTACGTACCAGTCGCCTGACGCAAGCATAAAATTCACCACTCTTACGTCGGTACGTATCCCTTCCACTTCCTGGGCATACCAGAGCGGGAAAGTGTCGTTATCCCCGTTTGTGATCAGTATAGCATTCGGCGCACACGAGTTCAGGTAATTGGCAGCAAAATCGCGGGTAGCATATTTATGTGATCGGTCGTGATCGTTCCAGCCATCCTTAGCCATAATTCCCGGAACCAGGAGTAAACAGACTAATGTGATAGGAATGGCGATATATTTCTCGTTTACTTTTTTAAGCATATCCCATAATGCCAGCACACCGAAACCAATCCACATGGCAAAGGCGTAAAAGGAGCCTGCAAAGGCATAATCCCTTTCGCGGGGCTGGTTGGGAGTGATATTCAGGTACAATACTATGGCAATTCCAGTCATAAAAAACAGCAGCATAACTATCAGGAAACCGTCGCTATGCTTGCGCAAATGGAAGAACATGCCGATAAGCCCCAGAAATAAGGGAAGCATATAAAATTTATTGTGCGCTGCATTTTTCATGCTGTCGGGCAGGTTACTCTGATCGCCGAGCCTGGGATTATCAATAAACGGAATCCCGCTGATCCAGTTGCCGTTTTTAATATCTCCGTCGCCCTGGGTATCATTCTGCCTTCCGGCAAAATTCCAGAATAAATAACGCAGGTACATGTGTCCTATCTGGTAATTGATAAAAAAACGAACATTCTCGACAAACGTAGGACGGTATAAGGTTTCGGTTTTGCCATCATCGTTCACAACATCAATAGGGGTGCCTTTAATTTTCCCCCAGCTTTTATAGGCCTGGGGATGTTGACGGTCCTGGTCGTTACTCCACATACGGGGAAAGATGGTACAAAAACGCGGATCGTAATTGGGAATAGTGCCCTTGCGGTCATCCGTAATTATATATTTTCCTTTTTTAACATCTTTCACATACAAAGGTGTGCCATCCGAAGCAGGATTTGCCCTGTCGATAGGGGCATTGTAATACTGACCATACACTATGGGCCATGTGCCGTATTGCTCACGGTTAAGATAGGATAAAAGACTAACGGCATCACTCGGATCATTCTCATTGATCGGCGTATTGGTATTAGCACGGATTACCAGCAGGAAAAACGACGAATAACCTATCAGCAGGAAAGCTATGGAAAGAAATGCAGTATTTGCAGAAACGCGCATCTGGGTCCTGTTAATACGGCCCGGATTACTTTTATACCAGTAATAAATTCCCGCAATCACCAGGAAAGCCAGGAAAGTAGTCCAGGAAAATACAGCCAGAAGGAATAAAAGGGTTCCTCCAATACTATAATCCATTTTACTATGTTTCGAATTATAAGTAAACTTTATGCTCCATATCAGCGCCCCTATCAATACCAGGAAATAGAATATGGTACCGGTATTAAATGGAAGTCCGAAATCATTTACAAACAATATCTCATATTTACCTGCAAGGCTTACGGTATAAGGAATTATCATAAACATGATAAACGAAAGTATTAAAAAGGAAATACCCAATGTGAGTACAACACCTTTCCATGTTGTTTTATACTTTCTGAAATAAAATACCAGCGCTATGGCAGGGATAGCAAGCAGGTTAAGAAGGTGTACACCTATGGAAAGACCCATCAGGTAAGCAATAAATATAATCCAGCGTTGCGATCGGGGCTGGTCGGCAACCTGGTCCCATTTGAGAATGGCCCAGAAAACGATAGCCGTAAAAAACGACGACATACCATAAACTTCGCCTTCGACAGCCGAAAACCAGAATGAATCGCTGAACGTGTAAGCCAGTGCTCCCACCAGTCCGCTGCCTAAAATGGCATAAATACGCCCGGTCGTCAATTCAGTTTCTTTACTGATTTTCAGTCCGAGCATGGTTATACTCCAGAAGAGGAAAAGTATGGTCGCTGAACTGCTGAGAGCTGACATAATATTTATCATCATGGCAACCCGGCTCGTATCGCCAAAGGCAAACAAGCTGAAAAAACGGCCCAGCAACTGGAAAAATGGCGCTCCCGGAGGATGGCCGACCTGCAGTTTAAAGGCTGTTGAGATGTATTCGCCACAATCCCACCAGCTGGCGGTTGGCTCAATGGTTGATAAATAAACCCAGGATGCGAACGCAAAAACGATCCATCCCAGCAGGTTATTCAGTTTCCTGAATGTTTTCATGAAAAATACAGATTGATGAATATTCAAAAATTTGAGAGAGCGAAATTAACCTATAATCATGAAGTCTGAATATTTTTTAGGAATTGTTAAGAAAATGAGTGTTTTACCTGCCATCTCTTGCTATTCCCGGGTTTGCTTCTGGCATCCTTATTTACCTGGTAAAACCACTGTCCAGATGTCCATTTGCGCGGGAGTATTTCAAGTAAATAATAATCCCGGCCAACGAATCAACGGTAATCATATTTTTTGGGGACCTGATATTTCAACAAGCATACAGATCACAATAAACTGTTAATAACAGGTCGGGAATCATTCAAAACAGGCAGCAACGCACTCAAAAATTAAACCAATAATCATTTTGGCTTTGAACAGACACCTGACTTAAGTGTTAATTCTTTTACTAAGCAACACTTTCATGGGTTTGTGAGTGATTTAATTAGCCTGTATTTGAATAGCAAACGCATTTTAAATTAAACAATTGGTTTTCACTCTGAATAAATTATTGTTCTTCTTAAATGCTACAGTGTTTTGGCCTGAATCGGTGTTTTGTTTTTAGAAGACCAATTGAGATTAATCCTGCCTCAAAGGCTTTATCAGTCAAAATGAATTGACAAGTAACATTTAAACCCGTCCGGAATTTATTCTGGCTCTAAAAAAAACAAACTATGCAGAAACTTAAACAAATCTTTCTTCTATTAACGTTGTTCAGTGCAGGGCTTACCGGGCTGTATGCGCAGCAAACACTGCCTGCCTCGGGTGGCGATG
>JBBSBT010000255.1:0-5282 GCA_038250985.1 Bacteroidales bacterium | reverse complement strand
TGATATTTTTGTCGACTGCGCACTCAATTTGCCAGGCGCTAAAACAAGACTGATGAATAGACCTGTTAGTAGAAGTAATCTCATAATTTGGAAAGGTTTTAGGTGAAAAAAGACGTTTAGAATCCTTTGGCTGAAATTATCAGTATCCGATAACTTCAATTTTAATTTTAGCTGCGTGATTTGATTGAAGAAAAAGCTCATTGAATAAAAGGTAGGTTTCCGGGAAAATAAAACTAAAATTCTTTTACTCTCATGCTACTAATTTGCTTCTTATCATTTATATGGACATAGGCCTAAGATTTACAAAATCAATTATTAGTGGAATATATGATGATCTTTCTCCTTGAAAAAGAGCCATCCGGCAATTCATTTTGTTTAATTTCCTGGTAATCGATAGGAGAGGAAATTTTTAACAATCGCAATAATTCTCCTAAAGGTTCATTTTCAAATGTTGCCCTGTAACGATATTGTTTGATTTCGTTTCCTTTAATTTCAATATCCACATTATATTGCAGACTTATTCGTCTGGCTACTTCACTAATGTTATCATTACGGAAAACCAGTTTACCATCTTTCCATGCAAAATGTTTGTATGTGTCTTCTGTCTGGATTGTAACATGACCGCTTAATGTATCATAAGTCATATACTGATTAGGCTGAAGCATAGCTATCAAGCCATTCTGTTTGACTGAATTCAGTTTTTGAACTGCAACTTTTCCTTCGACTAAAGTAACTGAAGGTGTTAGGAAATTTTTCTCAGCCCTTACATCGAACTTGGTACCTGTAGCCTTTACAGTAAAATAGGGAGTATTGACAAAGAAAGGCATTGTGTTGTCGGAATGAACTTCGAAGTATGCTTCACCTAAAAGGTATACAGTTCTGTTGTTGCTTAAAAATTTGTCAGGATATCGCAAACTACTTCCTGAATTTAACCAGACTTTTGATCCATCAGGAAGTTCAATTAAGGAAAAAGTACCGAATGCGGCTACAACCTTATTATATGTAACAGTGGGGTCCGCACTTTTGGTATTCTTTCCTGAATACATCCAAAGCATTGAAAAAAGCAATGGAATAAAAAGTATTGCGGCAATCCTTTGAGCCATTTGCCAGAAAGTCAGACTCTTGTGTTCTTTGTTTATTTGCTTTAAAACTTTTGCTAAAGCTTTATCAGTTGAAACAGGCATTTCAAGCGATGATTCCCAAATTTTTTTTAAATGCCTGAAATATTTCAGGTTCTCATCCGATTCAGTGATCCATGATTCCAACACCATGCATTCATCCTTTGAAGCTTTGCCTCCAAGATAATTAACAATTAGAATGTCTACCTTACCAAAATTAGTGTTATCCATATTATCCTCAATTAACATAACGACGTTTTAAGCATTAAACCCCACATCAAAAAAGATTCTTTTTTAAAATTCCTTGAAGAGTATTCAAACAGGGTTGAATTATTTAGATAATAGCTATTAATGCGAATCAAGGGTTGAAACTGTAATCTGTTGGTTGCCAGTCGAACCCTTCAAGGGTTTAAACCCTTGAAGGGCTTAACTGCCTCAACCACAATATTTTTATTCAACCCTTGATTCGCATTATTAATGAAATAGTATAATAAAGATCAAAACCAAAACAAGATAGTCCTTAAGTTCATTTCTCAATAAGCTCAATGCTTTACTTATTCGTACTTCAACAGTCCTGACGGATATATCAAGTTTTTGCGCTATTTCCTGGTAATTAAGGGTTTCCATGCGACTCATCCTGAAAACATCGGCATACTCAACAGGTATTGTTGCCATTGCATGTTTAAAACTCGCTTCCAATTCAGAATGCAATATATAATTTTCGGTATCGTTTTCAGCTAGAAGCGGGTGTTCCAAAACAATTGAGGCATATTTATGCGTAATGTTCACGTGACGTAAACTATCAATACTTCGGTTTTGAACTGTTTTTAATAAAAATGATTTGAGCGAATTATGTATCACCAATAAATGGCGATTCTCCCAAAGTTTCAGGAATACTTCCTGAACTATTTCTTCCGAAGTTTCTGAATTCCGTGTATAGCTGAATGAAAATCGAACAAGATCTTGGTAATACTGTGTGAAAAGTACCGTAAATGCTGACTTGTCATCGCTTTTAAGCCTCGCAAGAAGTATTCTTTCATATGAAGCCAATAACTTTGACATTTTATCTAACTTTTATACAAAAGTATTCTTTAATTTCATTTTAGGAAATTTATGGAAATAAGAAAGAATGATAATTTGATAAAGCGTAAAACAGTGTTGATTAGAATTAAAATGCATAATACCTGATATACAACATCTTCAGTCAGAATATGAAAATATATGTATTAAAACCGATAAAAAATGATAATATAATGGTAATATTGTTCATCAATTTAACTTTGCGCACAAATCCTGAAGCTCATGAAGTACATTATTCCACTCATTCTTATCACCTCTCAATTGTTTATTTACTCCTATGCCATGAGCCAAAACCCGCCAACCAATACCGATTCCATTGACTTGCAGAAATACTCAGGCAAATGGTACGAAATTGCATCGTATCCTATGAAATTCCAAAAAGACTGCTTTTGTGTAACTGCCGATTATACTCTTACAGATAAAGGCTATGTTAAAGTATTGAATTCGTGTCGTAAAGGAAGTGTTAAATCATAGTTAATTTCTAAAAAAAATCTTTTGAAAAAGTTTATTTACCTGCTAGTACTGATTTCGGGCGTTGTCAATGGACAAAACACCGTAGTAATTGCTCATAGAGGTGGCTCATCAATGGCCCCTGAGAATACACTTGCTGCGTTTAAGACAGCTGATTCCATTAATGCTGACTATTATGAATTGGACGTACAAATTTCATTGGACGATTCATTAATGATAATGCATGATGCCAGCGTTGACCGCACCACTAACGGTACCGGTAATATTGCCTCAATGACTTATGCGCAACTGCGTCAGCTTGATGCCGGATCATGGTTTGGTGCTGCGTTTGCCGGAGAAAAAATTCCCACTCTGCGCGAAGCCCTTTTGGTAGCTAAAAACAGCAAAGGTAATATTGGTGTTGTTATTGAATTAAAATCAGGGGAAACAAGATTGGCAATAAAAACCGTTGCGCTAATCCAGAGTTTGGGATTGCAAAGCAAGGTTATTGTATCCTGCTTTAGCCAATGGCAAATAGACCAGGTGAAATCGATCGACCCTACAATTCCCGTTCAGCGATTTGCATCTGCTACAAACACGGAAATCGACCAGGTGGCAGCTATTGGTGGCGAATGGATAGGAAGCGGTGGTAGCTTTACACAATCGGTAATAGATTATGCTCACTCAAAGGGAATTAAGTTTAATGCCTGGACCATAAACAACACAAGCCAGATGAATTCCTTAATTGCTTTAGGTGTTGATGGTATAACTACGGATTACCCAATTGTGCTGATTTCAATTTTGGATATAACTCCACCTACAGATGTCGTATTTACATCAGTTGCTGCAACCGAAACGGATGTAACACTAACCTGGGAGCCTGCGCAGGATGCTTTCAGTGGAATTGCCGGTTACGAAATATACAGGGATGTGATACCTTCGGCTACAACATTATTAGCCACTGTTGGGCCGGTTACACAATACATTGACAAAACAAATACTGAAACACAACCATATTATTACAGGATTAAGGCTAAAGATAAAGTAGGTTTGAGAAGTATAGCTTATTCCAATGAACTAGTGGTTACTACATTGAATGATCTTACAGCTCCTTATATTACGGCTGTAACATCCCAGGGGAACAGTAATACAGTTACAATATGGTTCTCTGAAAGAATTGATGAAACAAGTGCTGAAACCATATCAAATTACACAATTAACAATGGGGTTTCGATAACTGCTGTTAAATTGTCCCTTGATAAGAAATCTGTTATTCTTACTACCTCACCGTTATCAGAAATTTCGTATTCGCTGACAGTTGAAAATATTAAAGACTTAGCCATTATTCCAAATACCATAGTATCCAAAAGTATTGACTTCCAGCACACTGGCATAGCGGCGAACGCCGTTGCTATTTATACGCTTGATGAGATTGATAATTTTAAAGTTAAAGATGGAAGTGCTAACGGCAATGATGGAGAAGTTAAAAACGGCGTATATTTAACAGCAGGTATTTTTGGAAATGCGCTTGGATTCGATGGGGTTGATGATTATGTAAGTTTCGCGCCTTCAACATCTTTTAATATTAACGGAAGTGAGGTAACCTTATCGCTATGGACCAAACTGGCTCTTTTGCCGACGGAACTTCCTACAGCATATGGGCCTTTATTTGATTCGGAAACAGATAATTATGTCCTTTATGAAGATAAAGCGAACAATCAGCTTAGATTTAAAGTTACCACTTCTGATGGTGCGGCCCGGCCGGGAATTGCGGCTGCTGATCTTGTGAAAGACCAATGGATTTATGTTGTCGGGGTTTATGATGGCTCCGAAGCCAGGGTATATTTAAACGGTGTAAAAAAGGGAGTCCTTCCACTTACCGGAATTGTAAAACCGGGCCAGGCAGCCACATTGGGGTTATCGGGTGCATCCTATTTTAAAGGTAGTATCGACCAGGTTGAGGTTTATAACATAGCTTTAACCGACCAGGATGTTATGTCAAAATATATGACTACATCTATTGTCAGCAAGCCATCACCGGCCACATTTAAAATCTTCCCAAATCCGAATAACGGGCAATTTACACTCGATCAGAACTCAATTTCATTTCAGAATGCAAGAATAGAAGTTATAAATTCACAGGGTCAGGTAATACTTAAGCGGAAACTCGATAAATCGCCAAACCAAACTTTTACTCTTTCTTCACCCAACAGAGGAATATACAGTATAAGATTGTTTACTGAAGGTGGAATTCATAGCCAGATTATGATCGTTAATTAATCTTTTATTTAATCACTAATTGCTGTTCCTGTATTTTTTTTGAGCATATATTGCCTATTGTGTTAGCACCATTATTTTCGGGAATTATGCCAAAATCCGGAAAAATTATTCTTGATATTATTTTCTTTTAGCGATGTGGGAAACATTGCCTGAAACGTCGTTATATTGAACACAGATATATTGTAGCCTTTTACCATCCATCCATCAATTTTTTATAAACCAATAAATGTTTAACTAAAACCACAGCAACATGAAAAAAATTCTTTACTCTTTAGTTCTGATTACCAGTATTGCCTACGGACAAAAGTCTGTGGGAACATTTCCAACTGCTGCGGCCGGGACGATACCGCCTGA
>JBBSBT010000254.1:0-5294 GCA_038250985.1 Bacteroidales bacterium | reverse complement strand
CATCACCTGCTGTTTTTTTAGATTATTTCTGTTCGATAAGTGAGCCATACTCCGTATTGGCCTTAGCAATAAAATCATTTATTTCATTTTTCCCTTCCCCTGAGTGGGAAGAGGTTATAAAAACAGGAGGAAGTTCTTCCCATTTTTCCGAGAGTATTTTTTTATATTCTTCCACATTCCTTTTTACCGCATTACGTGAAATTTTATCGGCTTTGGTAAATACCAGGCAAAACGGCAGGCCCTCCTCTCCCATCCAGTTAATGAGTTCGAGATCACTGTTCTGAGGTTGATGCCGCGTATCGACAAGAATAAAAGTATAAACCAACGATTTCCGCTGTAAAAGATATTCCCGGATGATTTTCTCCCAGTTCCTGCGCGATTTTTTCGAAACTTTGGCATAGCCGTAGCCTGGAAGATCAACCAGGTACCAGGTATCCTCATCCACCATGAAATAATTCAATAACTGAGTCTTACCAGGTGTCGAAGATGTTTTTGCGAGGTTTTTAACCCCGGTAATTATATTAATAAGTGATGATTTGCCTACATTCGACCGACCGAAAAATGCATATTCAGGTACTCTCGGATGCGGACAGCCTGAAATATCGGCGGCACTTATCATAAAAGCGGCCCTGCGATTATTCATGAAATTTAATTTAAGTTGTTATGATGCAGTAATATGACGTTCCTTCTTGAAATCATAAACATCATCCAGTGTAACCAGTATCCCTGACTCCTCCACGTCACCAAACCCTGGATTCAATGAAGTTCCAAAGAATAGCATGGTCGACGACAAATTCATATAGGCATTCACAAGGGGAGGTATATTTTCGTGTCGTTCACGTACCAGCCTTACCAGGATCTTATAATCTTTCTCATATGATCCCCCTGTAAACTGTTCAGACATGAATGATTCTGACGTACTGATTATGACCTCTTTATGTGGGTATACAAGATTATTATGATCTTTAAAGTATTTCCGAAGGAAATAAAGTATCAGGTCACGGGCTTCTATATTGTAATGCGGATACATGGTAATTTTCCCGAAATAATATTTCACATCAGGATTCAGATTCAGGATAGCTCCCAGGCCATTCCAGATATTATCAAGGGCGTACATCCCTTTTCGCAGGTTTACGGTTGGCTGGTAATTAGGTTGAACAAACGACCGGCCCAGTTCGATGGTATGCGGAAGATAATCAGTAATGAATTTTTCCGAGAGGTGGAACAACTCGCTGGTAGGTGTATCTATTCTTCCGTTTTCATGCCTACGGAGTGTTTTTCCATGGATAAACCTGTAACCACCAATGATTTCTCTTTCACGAGGATCCCAAACGAACAATTGCTGAAAAGGGGTTTCCTCGTCCATATCAAATTCATCCAGGTCGCAATCCAGCCCAGTGCCTCCGCCTGCATCACGAAAAGTAATCTCGCGTAAGCGGCCTATCTCCCTGGTTACATTCGGCGCATTATGGTACGAAACAATATAAATCTCATTATTCCCGCTGTTCGTTTTTTTTACGAACTTGTCGGGAGTAAGTTCTTTTTCAAGTACACTGCGGTCAACTGCGTCAATTATCTCCTGCATCGCATTTGTTTTAGTTATTCAGCTACAAAGAAACTGTTACTATTTTTCTCCAACGAATACACATGACTCTTTAATTTCTGAGCCCAGTTTACATCCGTTTTCTTTTTATCAAAGATAGTGTAAGAAATTGGTTTTCCAAAAGTAATCACAATTTCCTTATCCCGTTGTTTAAACATTTCATCCACCAGGTATACCATCTCAATATTGGCCTTTATCCCCAGGAAATTTCGCAGGCGGGCCAGGTTGTAAAACCAGTTTGAATTGCGCCCATTAATAAAACAAGGTATAATATCCCGTTTATGCGTCCTGGCTTTGCTTATAAAACTCTTTTTCCAATCCAGATCACAGATTCCGTCCTTTTGTTTTCGGGAACACAAACCGGCAGGGAAAAATAACATGGCCTTGTCAGAGCCGAACGAGTCGTCGATTGCCTTTGCATATCCTGCATTTGAGCCATGTTTGTTAATCGGAATAAAAAGGCCTTTCAAATTCGAAATATTCATCAATAAATCATTCACCGGGAAAACAATATCCTTCCTTACCTTTCCGACCACCCACATCAGTGCCATTCCGTCAAGTCCCCCCAAAGGATGATTTGAGGCTACGATCCAGCGTCCTTCAGGAGGTATATTTTCCATCCCCTGGTAAATAATCTTAACCCCAAATCCTTTCAGGCAGGCATCTAAAAAGTCCAGTCCATAAAGATTGTGATTATTCCTTACTATTTCATTCAATTCATCCTGGTGAATTATTCTTTTCAGATAATTCAATACAAACCGGGGCATAATCCTCAGTAATCCCGGGTTCTTTCTGGCAATCACATCGTTAATATCCAGGAAATTCGCTTCTATCTCGTTACTAACAGGCTCATCTTGCATACTATGATTTTGCTATTTACAATACAGCATTAAATTGTATAATGCAAAATTAATGAATTTCCGGAACATAATTCAGCGTGCCGCCCTGATCTGTAACAATATCGACAGTTCCTGATTATAGCTAAACCTTTTATCCACCCTTCTGTAAACTTTAACTCTTCAATATTTCCCGCTATTTCAGAAGTAATTTTTCCTGTATCCCTTTATCTATAGGCATTCTGTGTATTGTTAATAAAAAAAAGTGGTAAAATGTGGTTAAATGTGGGAAATGAGATGTATTTTTACATCAAAATAAAAACAATCATGATACCCTTACAAGGAGAGCATATAGGCCGGGTTGATGCAAAAGGAAGATTTATGCTTCCTGTTGCATTAAAAAACCAGGTAAGTGCTTTATTGAGTGAGGGTTTCGTGGTAAAGCGCAGCATATTCAGCCCCTGTCTCGAACTCTATCCCAGATCCAATTGGGATGAAATTAACCGCAAGATTATCAGCAAGTTGAATCGTTTTGTTAAGAAGCATAATGATTTTATACGCGCATATAATGCAGGTTTAAAAGAGCTTGAGATTGACAGCACAGGACGAATTTTAATTCCACGCGACCTGGCTGTTTTTGCAGGTATTACCGGCGACATTGTGGTTACCGCCAAAATGGATTGCATTGAAATATGGGATAAAGCCCGATACGATAGTGTTGTAAGCGAAACCCAGACCGATATTTCCGACTTAGCTGAGGAAATTTTGGGGAATATTAACATCAACGAATGAAAACCGAATGTACCATCAACCCGCATTATTACATGAGTGTATTGAAGGCCTCAGCATCAATCCGTCAGGGATATATGCTGATCTTACATTCGGTGGCGGAGGTCATTCGCGCGAAATATTAGCAAACCTTAACACCGACGGACGGTTGATAGCTTTTGACCAGGACGAGGATTCCCTTCCTAATGCATTTGATGATGAGCGCTTCACCTTAGTGAATGAAAATTTCCGCTATTTAAAAAATTTCCTCCGGCTTCATAAAGCCTTTCCCCTTGATGGCATACTGGCCGACCTGGGTATTTCGTCGCATCAGATTGACACTCCGGAACGTGGTTTCGCCACCCGCTTCGAAGGTCCACTGGATATGCGTATGGCCCGCAGCCAGGGTATTACTGCCGCACAAATGGTGAATACATACCCGGAAGAAAAACTCCGGTCGGTATTTAAATTATATGGTGAAATCTCCAATGCCCGTCAACTGGCCGCAGAAATTATCAGGTCGCGGACCAACCCAATTACTACGACAGGCGAACTGAAAGAAGCAATAAAGTCATGTATTCCGGCAAATTACGAGAGCAAGTACCTGGCACAGGTTTTTCAGGCTATCCGTATAGAACTCAATGATGAGATGGGAGCCTTGCATGCCATGCTAAAACAATGTGCTGATGTTCTGAAACCTGGCGGAAGGCTGGTAGTTATCTCGTACCATTCACTCGAAGACCGTTTAGTGAAAAACTACATCAAAACAGGAAATACCGAAGGCATACTCGAAAAAGATTTTTATGGAAATATTATCGCACCGCTGAAACCCATAACACGCAAGCCTGTAACTCCGGCAGCAGCCGAACTGGCAAGTAATCCACGTTCACGCAGTGCAAAATTGCGCATAGCTCAAAAAATATAAGCATGGCCGAATTACGCAACACAATAAATATAGAAGCTGAAGAAGCAGAGCCGGAACCAAAGCCAACCGTTGAACCGAAAAGCAAAAAGAAACAATCGGGCGGCAGTGTAAAAAGTATACTTGAGGGATCGTTTCTGATTCGTGACAAAGTAATCGGGCTCCTCCCTTTCCTGGTATTCCTGACAGGAATAGGCTTATTGTACATCTTCAACTCCAATTATGCCAACCGCACTCTTATAAGCATAAGTAAAACAAAAAAACAGATAGAAGAACAACGTTTCGAATACATCAATACAAAATCGAAGCTGATGCATACCACCCGTCAGACAGAAATAGCCAAACGATTGCAAAGCAGCGGACTTAAAGAATCAAAATCGCCACCACGAAAAATACTGATCGAAAAACCTGACTAAAAACTCAAGAATATAATTTAACCAATGGATTCAAGAAAATCGATACTTACGCGTGTATACATAGTTTATGGCTTTATGTTTGTCGTCAGCCTGGCTATTATCGCTAAGATCCTTTACATTCAATTGGTTGAGGGTGAGATGTGGAAAGCAAAAGCAGAAAAACTCTCCCTTAAGTATTTCACTATTGAACCAAATCGCGGTAATATATATGATGTAAACGGTGAAATGCTGGCCACCTCTGTACCGCTGTTCGAGGTCCGCATGGATGCAGCCTCGCCGCTAATTCCGGATTCCACATTCAGAAACGAGATCGATTCGCTTGCTATTTGCCTGTCGGGTTATTTTAAAGATAAAACAAGAGGGCAGTATAAAACCATGCTGGTAAATGCACGCAGAAGCAAAAACCGGTACTTGCTGATCAAGCGGAAAACCACATTTGATCAGCTCAAAGCTATCCGGACATTCCCTATTTTCAGGTTAGGTAAAAACAGCGGGGGCCTGATTACCACGGTTCAGAATAAAAGAGTATATCCTTTCGACAATTTAGGTTATCGCACCTTAGGATGGTTCAGGGAAGGAAATGCAAACAATGTAGGGATCGAGAATGCTTTCAACAGTGAGATGCAAGGCGTAGCCGGAAAAAGGTTATACCAGCGTATCCCTGATGGAAACTGGCGTCCGATGAACCGCGGTAACGAAATTGAGCCGGTAAGTGGAGCTGATATCCTAACTACGATTGATATAAATAT
>JBBSBT010000253.1:0-5318 GCA_038250985.1 Bacteroidales bacterium | reverse complement strand
TATAAAAATGATAAAGGGAATGTATTAGGTGTGGTAATTGTTGCCAGGGATATTACCGACCAAAAAAGAATTGCAACCGAATTAACCGAAGCCATTGTATTTGCCGAGCTTGCTGTAGGTATTGCGGAAGAAGCAAAAACAAAAGCCGAAAGCGCCACTCTGGTTGCCGAAACCGCCGTTAAAGCCAAGCAGCAGTTTTTATCCAATATGAGCCACGAGATCCGTACTCCTATGAATGCAATTATCGGCTTTACAAAAGTGTTGCTCAAAACGGATACATCCTCAAAACAAAAAGAATACCTGGAGGCTATAAAACTGAGTGGTGATACACTAATCGTACTTATAAACGACATCCTCGACCTGGCAAAGGTGGATGCCGGGAAAATGGTATTTGAACGTACACCATTTAAAATGGCTATTTCTATTTCGGCTATGCTTCATTTATTCGAGCCTAAAATCAGGGAAAAGAATTTGGAGCTGATTAAAGAATATGACACTAACATTCCGGCTGTACTTGTTGGCGACCCGGTACGCCTGCACCAGATTATTTTAAACCTGGTAAGTAATGCCGTTAAGTTCACAAACAAAGGGAAAATTACAGTCAGCGTTCGGTTAGTGAAACATGATGACACGAAAGCAACCATAGAATTTGCTATTAAAGATACCGGCATTGGAATAGCTCAAAATAAAGTAGCTAAAATATTTGATAACTTTCAACAGGCGTCAAGTGATACTTCCCGTTTATATGGAGGCACAGGATTAGGACTTGCCATTGTGAAACAGCTGGTCGAAGCACAGGAAGGCAGCATAAGCGTTGATAGTAAACTTAATGAAGGTTCAACCTTCGTTTTCACACTGGATTTCCTTAAAACCAAGGCTAATGTTGGCTTTGATGATGAGCTGATTGAACTGGACTCCGAAATTAATAATATAAGAGTTTTGGTAGTTGAGGATATTGCGCTCAATCAATTACTTATGCGAACGCTTCTGGACGATTTCGGATTTAAATGCGAGGTTGCAGCCAACGGTAGAATAGCCATTGAAAAACTAAAATCCAATAGTTATGATATTATATTAATGGACCTGCAGATGCCTGAAATGAATGGCTTCGAAGCTACAAAGTATATCCGTATGGAAATGAAATCAAATATCCCGATCATAGCATTAACAGCTGATGTAACCACTGTTGACCTGGCTAAATGCACCGAGATCGGAATGAACGATTACATCGCAAAACCAGTCGACGAAAAACTATTATACAGTAAGATTGTTACTGAATTTAAAAAAGCCATACTTGTAAATGGACATAATGGGAATAATGGGAATGGGGAAGATCAAGCTGAAGTTAAAGCACTGAAATACACCGATCTGCACTACCTGATCACGCGAACAAAAGCAAATCCGGTATTGATGATGGAAATGATTTCGCTTTACCTCGAACAAACTCCGCCATTGATCAGCGTAATGAAAAAAAGCTGGAAGGAAAAAGACTGGAGTTCGTTATACGCTTCGGTACATAAAATGATTCCATCATTTGCCATAATGGGGATTAGTACAGATTATGAAAATATGGCAAAAAAAGTACAGGACTATGCAAAAAACCAGCAACAGTCCAATGGTATAGATGACCTTGTTCAACAAATTGATACCGTCTGTACACAGGCATGTGTGGAATTAGAAGCAGAATACACTATGATTAAAAACGCAAACTGATGGATAACGAGAAGAACATAAAGATTTTCCTGGTTGATGATGATGCCTTGTATCTAAAACTATTGGAAATAGAATTGCTGGAACATGCCGATTTTATTATCGAAACCTACGCTACCGGCGAACTGTGCATAGCAAACCTGATGCGCAACCCTGATGTAATCATATTAGATTATTATCTTGATGGTATTGATAAAACAGCAATGAACGGGATAATTACATTGGATAGAATTAAAGCATTCAATGCAGATATTCCTGTTATCATGCTCTCGTCGCAGGATAAAATTGAAGTGGCTATCGATTGCATGCTTCACAAAGCTTCGGATTATGTAGTAAAAAGCGAAACTGCTTTTATACGCTTGCAACAATCCATGAGTACTATTTTTCATACCCGCAAAATTGAAAAAACGTTGAGCTGGTATATGGACAGAATGTAATGTCGCGGATATTGAATTATAGTCGGCCAGGCAGGATCAGAAAATCAGCTGATTATTAAGAGACTAGTAAAATTCCACTTGCATCTCTGGCATTTTTACTTAAAATCAGTAACAATACTTCACAGCATACCAAACCGCTGCAAACTCTTCGATTGTCAGGTTTCCATCAATGGTGAATTCAATATCCGAAGTATAGGAGGAAGTTCCGGCATAAACCTTTCCATCTTTGATTGTCGCTATAACATCGCTGTTGTAGGAAGAAGTGCCTTTGTAAATATGACCATCTTTAATAGTAAAATCGATATCCGAAGTATAAGACGATGTTCCCTTATAAACCTTGCCGGCTTTAATAGTATAAATTACATCACTGGTATAGTTTGAATTCCCTTTGTAAACACGGTTTTGGGAAACATGACAGAGTACATCCGAGGAATAAGCCGAGTTTTTCCTGAACACCATTCCATCATCCACATTACAGATAATATCTGAGGAATAGCGCGAAGTTCCATTATACACCCTGACCTGGGCAGAAGCAACAGAACCAAAGAATAAGAGAATAAAGAAAAACAGTATGGTTTTATTCATGATTGAGGAGTTTTAATTATATCTAGCAACAAAAATGATACCAGTGAAATTATTACGAAATCATTATATCACCCTCACATAGTCGGGATATGGGATGAGGGAAGAGAAAAGTTAGATTAAGGCGTGGGAAGGAAAGAATAGTCCGGGATTTATTCTTCCTAACCTGGACGCAGCGACACCAAAAAGTATTTGAATAATGAATATGAATCAAGAGTTGGAGTGAAATAGCCACGAAGTGGCTAAACAACAATAACCGTGGGTGCAACCCACGGTTATTAATCGACTTAGCAGGATTAGCCACGAAGTGGCTGAACAGAATTATGCTGAATTCAACCCCTTCGGGGCTGATTCTTTCCTATCATTGTCAACCGTGGGTTGCACCCACGGTTATTAAAGTGAAGCCCTTTCAGGGCTTTGCGAAAATATAGAAACAGAATTAACCATTGATTCGCATAATTAGCTTCAATTTAAAGGATAATATAGTATTATGTGTTTCACTTTTGAATAGAAAATACTTGGTTTTAAAAAAATGGCGATAATTATTCTGAAGATTTTTCCATTCTCTTATCTCTTCCATTTACACTTATTTTTAGAACATGATGCTGAAAATTACCATATTATAAATACTTTTACCTGAAAAATAAATTCACTGATTTCAATCTTCTACTTAATATGCGAAAGAATCTACTATCATTTACTTTGTTATTTATTATCCTTTCGATACTACAAGGATGCCAGGCACAAAAAATAAGTTCAAAAATCGACCTTAACGAATTAACAATTAATGATGTACATAAAGCATACAAAAACAAAGAGTACAACAGTGAACAATTGGTTTCCGCTTATATAAACAGAATTAAAGAGCTAAATAAAAAGCTCAATGCAATTATCCTCATCAACCCTGAAGCGCTTTCAATTGCCAAAAAGCTTGATGAAGAATACAAGAAAACCGGAGTTTTGCGTCCACTGCATGGAATTCCAATCATTGTGAAAGATAATTATAACACAAAAGGCATGTTAACGTCGGCCGGTTCGCTTGCATTAAAAGATTTTATTCCTGATCAGGATGCATACATGGTTGCACAATTAGTTAAAGCCGGAGCAATTATTATAGCAAAATCAAATATGGCTGAATGGGCTTTCAGTGCAATGCATACCGAAAGTTCAACTTTTGGCACAACTGTAAATCCATACAATACCGGGTATGTTCCTGCCGGTTCAAGCGGTGGTACTGCCGCTGCAGTAGCAGCAAACCTGGGCTTAATAGGCATTGGCACAGATACAGGCAATTCAATACGGGGACCTTCATCACATTGTGCTTTGGTTGGAATAAGGCCAACTTTAGGATTAACCAGCAGAAGCGGTATTATTCCGCTTTATCTTCGCAATGATACAGGTGGACCTATGTGCCGAACCGTTGAAGATGCAACTAAAGTCATGGATATTATTTCGGGTTATGATACTGTTGATGCTATTACAGCACATTCAATTGGGAAAATACCTGATGGCGGGTACCAGCAATTTTTAAAAAAAGACGGTTTAAAAGGCGCACGAATCGGCGTATTGAGAGAATTGATTGGCGATGATTCAGATGCTGAAGTTAAAATGCTATTTGAGAAAGCCATTCTTGACATGAAGCATCTTGGCGCAATTATAATTGACACTGTTGTGATTCCTGATTTCTCTAATCTTAGTCAAAATCAATGGTGCGATGAATTCAGAAATGATGTAGAAAATTATCTCGCTACATATGTGAAAAGAGACACCATGAAAACCCTTGAAGATATAATACGTGTTGGCTCAAAATCAAAATATGCATCCGAAAACTTACTCTTTGCTTCTAAAAACTCCGGCAGGTCTGAGAATCCGGAAATAGCATGTGGCGATGCTTATACCGATGTTCGGCGGATTGCTTTTCGCGAAGCTATTGAAAACACCATGGATAAATTAAAACTCGATGCTATTATTTATCCCACATGGAACAATAAACCTGCAAAAATTGAATCATTTGAAAAGGAGTACAAAGGTGATAATAACCAAATCATTGCACCTCATACCGGGCAACCTGCCATAACAGTACCTATGGGATTTTGCAGTGGCAACCTGCCAGCCGGAATCCAATTCTTAGGACGGATGTTCGATGAGCCCACACTTATACGGCTTGCCTATGCGTTCGAACAGGAAACAAAGCACAGAAAGCCTCCTGTTGTCTTATAGTTGTGGACTCATAACTGGATTGTCCAATCCAAGCCAAAACTTAACATAGTATCAACCCATATGCAATAGGACACAAAGTCGAACTATTTGCTTTAGCCGGGTTAACCCCTCCTGATAAAATCGGGAGGCAAATCTTTGTTTGTCAAATATTTATATCCGGCAAACACTGGATTTCATTAATCGATCCCTCTACTGCGTAATCCGGTTTAAATTATAAATGATCGTTGTAACACTTAGGTGTGAAAGATGTAAGTCATAACCAGAATTATGTAATACTTCTGATTTAGATTCAACCTAATTTTACTATATTCTCTCCGCATACTTACAATGCTTTGAAGTAATTCCAATGCAGTTAGTTTAAAAAACAGT
>JBBSBT010000252.1:0-5341 GCA_038250985.1 Bacteroidales bacterium | reverse complement strand
TATTTAACAAATAGAGTAAAGCGGTGTGAATAATGCGGATCAAGGGTTGGATTCAACTATTGTGGTTGAGGCTGTTAAGCCCTTCAAGGGTTTAAAACCCTTGAAGGGCTCGCCTGGAACTTATTTCTGAGCTGCTTTCCTGATTTTGATAATCCTGTTCACTTCGTTAATCAGCAGCGGAAAGGCCGGGTAAGGCATGCCAACGTGGTCGTATCCCTGGAGTTCTATTAGTCTTGTTTCTTTATGACCTGCAATTTTCATCATACGCATCAGGTAGGCATTTTCTTCATACCGGCCCAGCAGTTCCAGTTCCCTGTCGCCGGTAATCAGTAATAAAGGCGGTGCATCGGCACGCACATGGTAAAGAGGCGCCAGGTCATCAATTACAGGCTGGGTTCCGGCAATTCCCCTTTCGCTGCGCACAGTGAAATGAGTGATGGCCTGCCCGCTGAACGGAATAAGCCCGGCAATCCGGTTTGCATCCACATGAAAGGCGTTCAGCCACTTTTTATCCAATCCAAGCATCAGTGTTAAATATCCGCCTGCTGAATGCCCCGAAACAAATATCAAAGTTGAATCGCCTCCAAAACCCGCAATATTTTTAAATGTCCAGGCAACAGCAGCCGCGGCATCTTCAATATAACCAGGCGCTTTCACCTTCGGGTACAGGCGATAGTTCACGGCTATCACGCAAAGTCCTTTTCCTTTCAGCGCTTCAGGAATTTCCTTTTCGCCGCCGGTCAACCCGCCTCCATGGAACCACACAACGGTGGCAAAGCCTTTGCTGTTTTGAGGATAATAAATATCAAGAACACAGCGCTCTTTTATGTAAGCATCAGACTGCCTTACCGAATCGCTGTAGTAAGGGATGTTCAGCCTGGTTATATATTCAGCTTTTTGAGCAAAGGAAACGATCCCGATACAAAATAATAAAATTGAAAGTAAGCCTTTTTGCATGCTGCGTTTTATCTGTTCAAATAAATAAGATGAATAATATTCGTTCGATTTTTACCCGTTATTTATAGCCCTGTTAAGGAAAGCCATAAACGGCTGGAGTTCTTTCAGCATCTCCATAACATGTTTAGTATGATCTTCGGGAGAGGTTACCACATTATCAGGAATAGTCTGCGAAACGATGTATGAGCGGTATTTCAGCAAATCTATATCCGGGAAATCGGCAGGAAAATCTTTTGGTGCTTTTTTCATTTTGTCGAAATCGCCCAGGTGACCGAAATACTTACGGAAAGAAGGTTTTCCCATGATCTCTTTCAGGTCGTCGCTGTGGTAATACACTTCGTTACGAAGCAACTTAAGGGTTTCCGGCTGGGGTTGGTACACACCACCTGCCAGCATGGAAGCGCCGGGTTCGAAGTGGAAATAATAGCCTGGGAAATTGCTTTTCCGTCCACCATGGGCAATAAACGCCCCGAAATTGGTTTTGTACGGCGACTTGTCGGCGCCGAAACGCACATCCCTGAATATGCGGAACATGCAGTCCTTCATAGCGGGGTTTTGCACCGATGGATCAATGGCCGAAACAGTAGCAATCATACCCGACACAAAGTTTTCCATTTCTTTTTTTGCCGTCTCGTACCATTTCCTGTTTTCGTTAAACCACTCACGATTGTTATTCAGCTTTAGTTGCGTAAGGAAATCAAGAATAATTTCTGCATCCATTAGAAACTTTTTTTTAGAATATGACTTTAACAAAAATAACAATTATTCCAGACTTTAGTTTCAGCATGTTCTTAAATTATCGAAATCACTTTAAGCAATTGTATTGTTTCGAAACTTTTTTTTGTATATTAGTGGAAAATTCGGAAGGGATGAGAAAAATCTTTACCCTGATTATATTTTTCGGATTGTATAAAGCAGCCCTATCACAATCCGAATGGAATGTCCAGGGCGGACGTTCAGCAGGAATGGGCTTCACTTCAGCAGCGGTCAGCGATTTCTGGAGTGTGAACAACAACCAGGCCGGTATGGCCTTTTACGATAACACCGCAGCAGGTGTTTATTACGAAAACCGCTATCTTATTAAAGAAATGGCCACGCAGGCCGGCGCTTTTACCCTGAAAACCGGTTTTGGCATATTAGGCGCTACCTTTATGTATTCGGGCGATGCCAATTACAACACTACCAAAGCAGGCCTGGCTTATGCCTTAAAACTAGGGAGCCATATCGCGGCGGGTATTCAGCTCGACTATATTGGAACAGCCCTGGGTGAAGAGTACGGGAAACGGACCAGCTTCACTTTTGATGCCGGCATTATGGTTAAGATAACCGAAGAGCTCACATTCGGGGTGCATACCTTCAACCCTATGCATGTTAAGCTGGCGGAATACAACGACGAACGGATTCCTGCCACGATGAATGCAGGATTCGGATTCACCTTCTCCGATAAACTGCTGCTTACTGCCGAAGCATGCAAGAGCAGTGAGTTCCCCATGGAATTTCGTACGGGCGCCGAATACAAAATGGGTAAAATAGCGTATGCCCGTATTGGCCTAAGCACCAATCCTGCCAGGTATACATTCGGGTTTGGGCTGGAAATGAAACACCTTTCAGTAGACCTTTCATCATCTGTACATACAGTTTTAGGCTATTCACCTCAGCTTTCGTTGCAATATTCATTTTAAACACAGCTTTCAACCCGGTTAGCCATGCTTAAATTCCGAATCTGCCTTTTTTCTCTTTTCACCCTCAATTGCGGAGCTGCAGTTTTTGCACAGCAGCCAGATACAACCCAATATACAGGTACCGAAGAAATTGAACAACAGATTGAAAACCAGGCTGAACGCTCGGATGTTGAATTGGATTACAGCGATTGGGTGGAAGAACTGAACTTGCTTCGGGACCGACCTGTTAACCTGAACTCGGGAGACGAAAATGAGCTTAAGCGCTTATTTTTTCTTAACGGTCTGCAAATTGCCAACCTGCTGGCATACACCAAAGAATACGGGAAACTGGCTTCCATTTATGAGTTGCAGGTAATTGAGGGGTTTAACGAAAGAGTAGTCTCACAGATCCTACCCTATATTTCGCTGTCACCTTATGTGCCTGAAAAATTCTCGCTTAAACGTGCTTTGAAATACGGTGGCACAGATGTTATGATCCGCTACCAGCGTGTTTTCCAGGAGCAGTCAGGGTACGCCGGAGTTGCTGATTCAATGCGACTTGCACATCCAAACAATTATTATCTCGGCAATCAGAATGCCATTTTCGTCAGGGCGCAGTATTCATATAAGGACTATCTGAATTTTGGTTTCGTTGGCGATAAAGATGCCGGCGAATCTTTTTTACCTAAATCGGATACTTTACACAAAGGGTTTGATTTTTATTCGGTTCACCTTTTCCTTAAAAATATCGGTATTGTCAAACAGTTGGCAATAGGCGATTACCATGTTCAGTTCGGGCAGGGGCTGACCATGTGGTCAGGATTTTCGGTGGGTAAAATAGCCGGATCAGTTGTAATGCGTAAACGGGCGCCGGCCTTGCGACCTCACTCATCCTCAAATGAATATGCTTTTATGAGGGGTGTTGCCACTACTGTTGCTCTCGGGAAATTCGACCTCACAGTATTTTATTCCAACCGGCGGGTGGATGCTAACCTGGTTGCTGCCGATTCAATAAATTCGATGGAAGATATGGTTACCTCACTGCAGGAAACGGGCTACCACCGTACCCCGGCAGAACTTGCCGACAAAGGAGCGAACCATGAAATAGCTGAAGGCGGACACCTGGCCTGGAACGGGCAACGCCTGCGAGCCGGGATCACAATGTACCATGTTGATTATGAAATCCCTTTTAAACCCCAGGATTCACCTGAAAAAATATTTCAGCCAACACTCAATTCGAACACCTATGGGGGATTTGATTACAGCTATAACTATAAAACACTCACCTTATACGGCGAAGTCTCAAAACAGATGGATGCAGGACTTGCCGTGCTGCAGGGACTTTCCTTCAGCCCCGACCCGAAGCTGGCTTTTGCGATGGTTTACCGTAATTATGCCAGGGATTACCTGAATAATTTCAATTCAGCTTTTGGCGAAAGCAGCAACAGCACCAACGAGAAAGGGCTGTATATGGGAATGGTTTCCACACCATTCAATAAAATCACGCTGAGTGCTTATGCTGATTTATTCCGTTACCAATGGCTGCGTTACAATGTTGATGCACCATCCGATGGCCAGGAATATTCGGTGCAGCTTGTTTACAATATATCGCGCCGCGGCGACCTTATTTTTGGTTACCGACGGATGATCAACCCGATGAACTATTCACTTGTGAACGATAAAATGAACCAGGTAGGCGAATCGCAACGCGACTATTACAGGCTGCAGTTCAACTACCAGGCCCTGGCGTGGCTCAAACTGCAGAGCCGCGTTGAAATCACGAAACGTAAGGCGCCCAATAAGAGCGGGGAAACGGGTTATCTAATGTACCAGGGATTCCAGGTACGACCGCTGAAAAAGGATATAAGTTTAAGTTTCAGGTATTTGATGTTTGATACCGATTCGTACGATACACGTTTGTATGCTTTCGAGCAGGATGTTCCATTCTCATTTTCGGTGCCAGCATTTTCGGGCCAGGGAAGCCGGTTTTATATTATGCTGAACTGGAAATTGTCGCGAAAACTGGCATTCATATTACGTTTTTCGCAAACCTGGTATTCCGACAGGATGGTAATAAGCAGCGGCAATGACGAGATTAACGGGAACAAAAAATCAGACTTAAAAGCTGTTATCAAGCTATCTTTTTAGCAAACAAGACATTACAAAGTAATAACTTTTTCATTTGGGTGTACCGACATGTTTTTAAAATTGAGAAATTAGTTTATTTTTGCTTTTCAGCAAATCACTTAAACCTAAAACAAACTAAACCTAACCGTTATGTTTAAACAACACCCCCGGGGATTGATTGTCGCGTTTTTTACCAACATGGGAGAGCGCTTCGGATTTTACACTATGATGGCCATCCTGGTACTCTTCCTGCAGGCAAGATATGGTCTCAACGAAGAAGCAGCCGGCGAAATCTATAGCTGGTTTTATTTTGGTATTTATGCATTGGCGCTGGTTGGCGGTCTTCTGGCCGACTATACAAAAAAATACAAAACAGTGATTCTGGTTGGCCAGATCGTTATGTTTGCCGGGTATGCAGTCATGGCACTTCCCGGATTGCCGCTTGCCCTGACCATTGCCGGATTATTCACAATTGCCTTCGGGAACGGTTTATTCAAAGGGAATCTTCAGGCTGTTGTTGGCCAGATGTATGATGACCCCAAATACTCAAAGTTTCGTGACTCTGCCTTTATGGTGTTTTATATGGGTATAAATGT
>JBBSBT010000251.1:0-5361 GCA_038250985.1 Bacteroidales bacterium | reverse complement strand
TTTATCCTCAGTCCAACGGGCAAACTGAATATCACAAAAATAGTTATTCACTTGCGTATTCACTTTACTGAAACATTGAAAATCATGGCGACCCAATAATATTTCAGCGCTGTCATTCATCTTTTCAATATCGATATCATCGTGCACAACAAAGGCATGCTGAAAATTAAACGGATCTTTCTGCCTGATAATAAGGTATTCATACTGCCGCCACAAAGCACCGTAACGGGCATGTGCTCCGGCAACCACTGGAACGATATCAAAAATTACGATATCCTGTGGCAAAAAACCGTTGAGCCTGAATGTCAGGTTTGCCAGTGCATTGGCCGAAAAAGCTTCTTCATGATCAAAATGAGCATAAAAATCGCTTGCATGAACACCGGCATCCGTCCTTCCGCATCCTGTAATTCCACCTTTAAGTTTGGAAATAGCTATCAATCCGTCAAGGACTCTTTGTTGCACAGTAACAGCGTTGGGCTGGACCTGCCATCCTCCATATGCTGCTCCGTTATATGCTAACCTGACGAAATATCTGTATGCCATTTTACCTCCGCTCTGCAAAAGTAGTTTTTCTTCTTAAATCTCAATCTATTAGTCTGAAAACATGAAAACACTTTTCAACAAATTTCATATGTCAATATGTGTTTTTAAGAAAGAATATAAATTACGCAAAATAAGCAAAAATTCAGATCAAATTTTATGTGCATAGATATAAGATATATATCTTTACAGCCTCTATTGTGAATAGATTAACAGTGCATATTGATACTAATCAAGTATTTACAACCTAATAAAATTGAAAATGACAAACACTGATGTATTAATTCATGACCTGGTTGAAAAGCATGGAAAAAACCGCAATGCTTTAATGCCGGTCTTACAGGGAGTAGTTGCCCGTGAAAAATTTCTTTCGGAGGAAGCAATGATAGCGGTAGCCCGCGAATTGGACCTTTCGGCTGCTGATGTTTATGGCACAGCATCCTTCTATACTTTTCTCGACACCAAGCCGCGCGGCAAAAATATTATCAGAGTCTGTAAAACCATCTCCTGCCATATGCAGGGCAAAGATGCACTCATCAGTGCCATCGAAGACCATTTAATGGTGAAAGTAGGAGAAACTACACATAATAAGAAATTTACACTTTTAACAGCTAACTGCCTCGGCTGGTGCCATAAAGGGCCGGTAATGCTTATTAACGATGAGGTCTTTCCTTCGGTTACGCCTGAAAAAGCAATCGAAATAATAGAAGAATTCGCAAAAAAAACCAATTAATCCCTAAGGTAGAAATCTCTAATCATATGGAACAGAAACAATTAAAAAAAATAGATATCATCTTTGGCTGGGACGATGCATGCACACCCATACAGGTTGTTGAAAAAACAATTAAAAAAACTCCTGAGAGCATTATAATGGATATGATTGATTCAGGACTGAAAGGACGTGGCGGCGCCGGCTTTCCAACCGGGCTCAAATGGAAATTCTGCCGTAACGAAGAATCCGATGCTAAATATGTAATCTGCAATGCCGACGAAGGCGAACCCGGCACATTCAAAGATCGTGAAATACTGGATCGCGTTCCCGAAAAAATCTTTGCAGGTATGACTATTTGCAGTTTTGTGATTGGTGCCAGGGAAGGATATATCTATGTAAGAGGTGAATATAATTTCATGCTGAAATCCATTCAGAAAAAAATTGATATTTTCAATCAGCAACTTCGCGACATGACAGTTGATTTCCAAATTTACCTTCGTTCAGGCAGCGGTGCCTATGTTTGCGGAGAGGAATCAGCACTTTTCGAGTCCATGGAGGGCAAACGCGGAGAACCCCGCAATAAACCGCCGTATCCGACAGTATCAGGCTACAATGGGAAGCCGACAGTGATCAACAATGTTGAAACCCTGGTTTACACTTCCGAAATCTGCCGCATGGGGCCTGAGAAGTTTAAAGCCTTGGGGACCAAAGACTCAAGAGGATCAAAAGTGTTTTCAGTTTCAGGTGATACAGCTATAGCCGGTATTTATGAACTGGAACTGGGAATGTCGCTGAAAGATTTTATTGACGAGTTTGGTGATGACGACGCCAAAGCCATACAGGTTGGCGGAGCTTCCGGCCATTGCGTTCCCCGCAAGAAATTTGCTGATACAATTATCGGTTTCGAAGGAATTCCAACCGGTGGGTCCATGATGATTTTTAATTCAAGCCGGTCGATGTACAACGTGCTACACGATTACCTTGAATTCTTTAACGAAGAATCGTGCGGACAATGCACACCCTGCCGCATTGGTTGCCAACAGCTTCTGAAAGGGATTGAAGCTGTAAAAAAAGGAGAGCGGCCGCCCAGTTACCTTGATGACCTGAAAAAGCTTACCGGTACAATGAAAATAGCTTCAAAATGCGGCCTTGGACAATCCGTTGCCAACCCATTCACATCCATCGTTGATAACTTCCGTGAAGAAATCATTTACTAATCTAGCTCTTTTAAAACCTAAACTAATAAAGATATCAATATGAGTAAATATATGGTCAACCTTAAAATAAACAACACACCCATACAGGTTGAGGAAGGCTCCACTATCCTCGATGCCGCAAAACGCCTGAATTTCCGCATTCCTACCCTTTGTAACCATCCTGACCTGAAAGTTCTGGGAAACTGTCGCGTTTGTGTGGTCGAAGTTAAAGGTGCCCGATTACTTGCCGCATCCTGCGCAACTCCGGTATCCGAAGGAATGGAGGTGTTTACCAACAGTGCAAAAGTAAGGGTTGCGCGCAAGCATATCGTTGAATTATTATTATCCGAACATAATGCGGATTGCACCAAATGCTTTAAAAACGGACGATGCGAGCTACAGGAACTCACAAGTGAATATCGCTACGGCGATCATATATTTATTGACCTGGTAGAAACCAATATCAAACATCTCGATGTATCATCTCCTTCCATCACCAAGGATCACAGCAAGTGCATACGATGCCAGCGTTGTGTCAGGACATGCAGCGAATTGCAGTCAGTCAGCGCATTAGCAGTTGTTCATAAAGGAAGCCAGCAGGCCATATCCACTTTTATGAATAAACCGCTCAACGAAGTGGTTTGTACCAATTGCGGTCAATGCATCAATCGCTGCCCGACGGGCGCTTTATATGAGCATAACTATATGGAAGAAGTATGGGAAGCCATTTATAATCCTGATAAATTTGTTGTCGTTCAAACAGCTCCTGCTACCCGGGTAGCACTTGGCGAAGACCTGGGGATTGAAACCGGGCAACGGGTCACGGGAAAAATGGTTTCTGCCTTACGCAGGATGGGATTTAATAAGGTACTGGATACCGATTTTGCGGCCGACGTAACCATACTGGAAGAAGGCACCGAATTGCTCACCCGGCTGAAAAGAGCCATTGTCGATAAGGATGAATCCGTTAAACTACCCATGATGACTTCCTGCTCACCAGGCTGGGTCAAGTTCCAGGAACATATCTACCCCGAACTGCTTGATAATCTTTCGTCGTGCAAATCCCCGCAACAGATGTTTGGTGCACTGGCTAAGACCTATTATGCTGATAAAATCAACATCAAAGCAGAAAACATGGTTGTAGTATCCATTATGCCATGTACAGCCAAGAAATTCGAAAACAACCGTCCTGAAATGCGGGACTCCGGTTTTAAGGATGTAGACTATGTACTTACCACGCGTGAACTTGCCATGATGATCCAGCAGGCAGGTATCGATTTCAATAAACTTGAAGATGTACCTTATGATAGTATTTTGGGAGAATCAAGTGGAGCTGCGGTCATATTCGGAACCACAGGAGGAGTTATGGAAGCAGCCCTTCGCACAGCGTATGAAATCATTACAGGTAATGAGGTTCCTTTTACCAACTTAAATATTAAACCGGTACGTGGAATGGAAGGGGTAAAAGAAGCCAGTATCAAGATAAAAAATACCAAACCCGAATGGAGTTTCCTCGAAGGAGTTGAACTGAATGTTGCTGTTGCTCATGGCCTGGCCAATGCCAATATACTGATGAAAAAAGTAGCATCAGGCGAATCGAATTATCATTTCATTGAAGTAATGGGATGCCCGGGTGGATGTATCGGTGGTGGTGGACAACCCATTCCCACTTCAGCAGAAATAAGGAAACGCAGAGCTGATGCTATTTATGAGGAAGATATGGGCAAACCAATCCGCAAATCGCATGAAAATCCTGAAGTGGTTGAAGTATACAAGGATTACCTTACAGAGCCGCTCGGGCATAAATCACACGAATTATTACATACCCATTACAAGGTTCGTAAACGTTACTAATCTTAATCCTGTTTTTGCAAAAAGCCGCCCTGTTAAAAGGCGGCTTTTGCGTTCTTACACCCTCTCCAATCCTCATTTTAAATTAAGTGCATATATGTAAAATATTATATTTAATATCAACATATTATATGTAAATACCTGTTATTAAGACTTAATATAAATTTATTGTTATTTAATTAACATTGTGAATATATTAACAACACCTTAGGTTATTAGATTAATTCAGTTTAATTTTGCAACCCGAATCAGGAGGCCTTATTACCATCACTCACATTCTGATCTGCATTCATTTAAACTGCACTATATCACAATTAAAACAATGAAATTAAAAGAAGTAGCAAATATATTAAATGCGGAAGTGGTTTGTGGCCATACCAAACTCGACCGGGAGGTTGAGGCTGTATTTGCCTCCGACCTGATGAGCGATGTGCTAACGATTGACAGTGAAAAATTATTACTTTTAACCGGATTAGTAAACATACAAACTATACGAACATCTGAAATGTCGGATATTAAAAACATTGTGCTTGTCCGTAACAAAAAAGCCACGCCCGAAATGATTGCCCTTGCTGAAGAAAACAGGATTGTAATTATGCAATGCAGTTATTCTATGTATAAAGCTTGCGGACTATTGTTTCTGGAAGGTATTAACCCGGTTTACTAAGTTTACCCGAAGATGCAGTTTGAATACAACATAGAAGCAGGAAATTTTACAAAGGCGGGTGATGCTTCGAGTAGCTTTAAGAAAATACTCAAGCAACTTAATGTTGATCCGCAGGTTATAAAACGAATTGTAGTTTCGTTATACGAAGGCGAAGTTAATGTTGTGGCTCATTCCAATGGAGGAAAAATTATGTGTGATGTTGATACAAACCGCGTGCATATTCAGTTGATAGACACTGGTCCAGGCATACCGGATATTGCAATGGCAATGCAGGCAGGCTATTCAACAGCATCGGCAAAAGTTCGTGAGATGGGTTTCGGAGCAGGAATGGGACTTCAGAATATAAAAAACAATGCCGACGAACTTAATATCCAAAGTGAGGTTGGTGTCGGGAC
>JBBSBT010000250.1:0-5372 GCA_038250985.1 Bacteroidales bacterium | reverse complement strand
TCCAATTCGGTTATAACCGAGACTATCATTTACAATCCTCATCAGCAGGTTGCGATAAGGTATGTTGTTGGCCGGAAGTGCCCGTCCGTTTCGTATAAAAATATCGTCATTACTCAGTCCAAAGAGAATAGAATGATAACGATCCCATGAAAATTTGTTTGAAAGTATTGCATTCAGCATCACTGTGTTGAGCGCGCCTGAACTTGTGCCAGAAATAAAACAAACATTATTCAGCCAACCGGTTTTCTGTAATTGCTCAAGCAATGCAACTTCCTGGGCAATGCGCGAAGCTGCTCCGGTTATTACAACAGCAGTACCGCCCCGTTTTATATATAAATGTGTTTCAGGATGAGATTCTGCCAGGGAAGACTGGATAAGAAGGCCCACATATATCAGTGTGAAAAGAACAAATGCAGAATAAATAACTTTTAACAATCTTTGCATGGCTATAAAGATGAAAATCAATATACAATCAAAGTTTATTTAAGTAACACAAAGTTAATGCTTTATATAGGCTATAGCAAGCACTTTTCAGGATTTTATACTTCCACCGATATAATTAGTATTGTATACTGTTTTAAGGCCTGTGGAAAGGGGAAATTATCAGGTTGACCAGGTGATCTGGAATTCAGGTTAAAAGAAAATCACTGTTATACGGTAAAAAATAACGATACTGATATTTCGCTGCTCTGCAGCTTGACGAAGCATTATGACTTTTGGCTATAATACGCTGCTCTGCAGTGATTAGAAAGCGGCAGCGCCGCTATAATATTTATAGATTTATAATCACACAAAAGAGACAAACCCCATCGGGGCGTAATATAATTCAAGCTGATTAAATATAGATGTATTTAAGATTGTAAAAAAAAACCGGACATCTGTGAAAAAAAACAAATAAAATCGCTGAAATGGTATAACCTTTTTGCAAATTTTGGATAAAGTATAAAAGCACATTATTTTTTTTCATCAGCCCGGGGAATTGGACCAGGCATCATTTTTAGTATGAAACTTAAAAAACTATTTATTTTCTTCGGATTATTTATTTGCATAAACTCTGCTGTTCATGCACAGAAAAAAGTATATCAAACACGCAGACTCACAGGACATGCTCCTGTAATTGACGGTAAAGATGATGAAAAAGCCTGGGATGCAGTGGATTGGTCAGGAGATTTTATTCAACGCGACCCTAATGATCTTGCCAACCCGTCTCAAAAAACTGAATTCAAAATTTTATTCGACGACAATCATCTTTTCATTTTAATCCGGGCTTTGGATTCGGTACCCGGTGAAATTGTAAGCAGGCTTTCGCGACGCGATAATGAAGATGGCGATTGGCTTGCTGTATCAATCGACAGTTACGAGGACCAACAGACTGCATTTACCTTTGGCATTACTTCCGCGGGTGTAAAGTTCGATTTTATGCAGGTGAACGACAATGGCAGCGATGGCAACTGGGATGCGGTTTACACAGCCGCTACAAGTACCGACGCACTCGGATGGACCGCTGAAATGCGTATTCCCTTGTCGCAACTGCGATTTGCAAAAAAGGACAAACACAGCTGGGGGCTAAACATTTTCAGGTATATTTACCGCAGGCAGGAACTTTCGTTCTGGCAACCGATTCCGAATACGGCTCCCGGGTTTGTCAGTTTGTACGGACAACTTATAGGACTGGACGGCATTATGCCTCGCCGCGATATTGAACTTTTGCCTTATGCCTACACAAAGGCAACTTACCAGCAAAAGGAAAACGGCAATCCTTTTAATACCGGCCGTAAATACAAAGCAACAGCAGGAATTGACGGCAAGTTATCAATAACCAACGACCTCACCCTTAATTTTACAATAAATCCTGATTTTGGCCAGGTGGAGGCCGATCCTGCCGACGTAAACCTGTCAGCGTTCGAAACGTTTTATCCTGAGAAAAGACCTTTCTTTATTGAAGGAAACAATATTTTCAATTTTAAACTCACCGGCGCCGACAGCGATAACAATCTGAATATGCTGTTTTATTCGCGGCGCATCGGGAGGGCACCTCAGTTTATACACAATCCCGATTCGGGCATTTATGTTTCAGCACCAGAGCAAACTACCATCCTGGGTTCCTTCAAGTTATCGGGAAAAACAAGGAAAGGCCTTTCAATCGGAATTATCGAATCCCTTACCCGGCACGAAAAAGCAATTATAGATTCCGCCGGAATACGGCATACCGAAGGGGTTGAGCCGCTCACCAATTACCTGGTTGCCAGGATATCGCAGGATTTTAATAAAGGGACTACTACCGTTGGCGGTATTTTTACAGCCACAAACCGATCCATCAAAGAACCGCAACTTGAGTTCCTGCCGGATGCGGCATACACGGGAGGATTGAATGCCATCCATTTCTGGAAAAATAAAACCTATTATCTTTCCGGACGTGCTGTATTTTCATCAGTTCACGGCAGCGAACGAGCCATTACGAATCTGCAGCGAACACCTGCACGCTACTACCAGCGCCCTGATAACACGTATGTAATTTACGATCCCACACGCACATCCTTAAGCGGATATGGAGGTACCGTCGAATTCGGGAAAGCAGGCAGCGGTAGCTGGCAATACCTCAACTACATTACATTTCGTTCGCCCGGCCTCGATTTTAACGATGCAGGATACCTCAGGCAGGCAGACGAAATACAACAGCTGTTCTGGGTGCGTTACCGCAAATTCAAACCTTTCGGTGTGTTCAGGTGGGCATCTGTTAATTTTACAGAATATAACACCTGGGATTTCGCCCGGGAGAACATCAACAAAGGCATTGACTTAAATATTAACGGACAGTTTACAAATTATTTTACTGCAGGTGCAGGGTTTAATTATGCCGGAACAACACTTGCCCGCGGCGAACTCTGGGGAGGCCCTGCCCTGCTGTTGCCACCTGTAAAAAATTTCAGTGCTTATGCCGAATCCGACAAACGAAAAAAAATAGTGTTCAGGGCTGCTACTTCACATTACTTTGGACAGTTGGGCTATTACAACAGCCACAAATATTCACTCGAAATAACATACAAACCGGTTAATTCATTATTTTTTTCGCTCATTCCCCAATTTACCAAAGGATTTAACCAGATACAATTTGTGGATGTGGTGTCGTATAACAGCGAACCCAGGTATATCACGGCCAATCTCAACAAGAAGGTTTTTGATCTCTCCCTGCGTGTAAATCTGAGCATTACGCCTGAACTTTCCATTCAATACTATGCCCAGCCTTATATTTTCGAGGGGAAATACAGTGCTTATAAAATGATAACCAACTCGAGGGCCACTGATTTTCCCGACAGGTTTCATCAATACAGCAGCAATGAGATATCTTACAACGATACCTGGAAAGCGTACATGATAGATGAAAATCAGAGCGGAGCGGCTGATTACGGATTTTACAAGCCCGATTTCTATTATCTGCAATACAAATCCAATATGGTTTTGAGGTGGGAATACAAAACAGGTTCTTCGCTTTACCTGGTATGGTCGCAGGGCCGCACCGACCTGGAAGAGAACAGCGAAAGCGTATTCGGCAGGTATATCAACGATCTTTGGGATATACATCCACGAAATGACTTCATGCTGAAAATTTCGTACCTGGTAATTTTCTAACCTCTAAAAAAGCTTTTCGCGAGCAATGCGTATCAGCAGCTCACTCGAAATCATTAAATGCTTACACTTACTATTACGGTGCGCTGCACCTTAGCAGGTTCACCCTGATAATTTACTACAAATATTCCGGTGCGCTGCACCTTATGCAGAGCCACAGAATGTCCATATATTCATTTATTTATCCAGTGTATAAAGGCAAGGTACATCACACTAAATTATTATACCAGACCAGGATAATAGATTTTTATAACAGCCTCTATTTTATCAGTTTTAACCCGCTGAGAGCCGAATTATCTTCCGGTCGAAGAATAAGCGCATGGGTGAACAACACTTTTGCATCCGACTGTTTCCCGCTGTATAATTTCGACCAGGCAAGCATGATTACCGAATCATAATCCAGCGGATAAAGATTGACAACTTTTTCGAAAAGTTTTGTGGCGCCGGCATAATCTTTACGGTTGTAGTAAATTACTCCAAGCCAGTAATTTGCTACTGTATTTTGTGGGTCAATTTTTAAAATTGCCACATACTGGGCCTTCACTTTCTCCCAGTTTTCAGTAGCACTAAGTGGCTTTACACAGCCAAAACGGGCTTCGATAGCGTAAGGCTTGAGTGAGATGGTCTTTTCGTAATAGTTTATCGACTCGCTGTATTGCTTTGCAAGGTAAAAAAGCCATCCCAGCCTGATGTTGGCTATATAGCTATCCGACTTATACACTGTTTTGAGCGTATTAATGGCAGAAGTATAATTGCCGGCCTTTTCCAATTCGTAACTTTTTACAAACGCCGCCTGGGTTACGGCTGTGCTCTGAGCCATGATATAACCGGATATCAGTATAAATGTTACTGCAAGTGTGATTTTCTTTAGCGTTTCCATATTAATCCTCCTAAAAATGATTGTTGTATATATTGATTGTTGGTTTGTTCAATTTGCTTCGTATCATAAAGGTAATTCCCATATAAGATAATGTGTTTGCCTGCATACCAGGAAAGGGTTATTCCTGCCCTGAATACCGTGGGATCAATCGAATTATAGACATATAACGCACCATGATCATTATAATTTTGAAGGTTGCCCAAAGTTACAACTCCTTCAGCCCAAATCGATTTCGAAATGCGCGCACCGGCTACCTGGGAGAAAATGAAGCGGGTGTTCAATTCATCATTCAGGCCATTGAGATATGAGGTAAAATAGATCCGTGGTTTGCCGGGCAGTGTCAGTCCGGCATACACACCAGCCTGTTTATACTTATAAATATCGTACTTAAAAAAGGATCCGTTAATCCCAAACGAAAAACGGTTAACCCGGTTCGAAAGAGATGCAAATACCAGGTTACCAAGGTAATTATACGAATCCACACTTGTGTTCAGATAATGATATGCCAGGGTGAATGTTGTTTTAGGCGATAATGATAAGTTTACAGCCACCAGATAATCCGGTTGTGTAACACTGGCAAGGTCCACAGTCTGTTTAAAATACGAAACTGACTGATACAACGACATATGATAACCCAAACGTGTGAATATTCCCGCACGCAGGTATGTTGGGTCCGAGCGTGTAATTAGGGTACTTGTTTTGTAATTGTATTCCATATCAAACGAAGCAATAAGGTTAAATGCACTGATACGAAGTGTTTTTTGCAGTCCGGCAGGAAGTTTTGCGGCATAAAAACGGGCATTTGTTTCGTCGCCTGTATTCAATGCGCAATAATAAAGATACTCCAATGTACCCTCGTCATAGG
>JBBSBT010000249.1:0-5385 GCA_038250985.1 Bacteroidales bacterium | reverse complement strand
TTTTTCTTTTGAACCTGACTGCTTTGTCTGTTTAGCCGCTGTATCTGCTCCTTTAATTCTTCTAAAGTAAAGGGAGGTTGTTTTGATAAAATTTCTTTGCCGGCCTCAGCTCTTTTCCGGAGTGATTGTTTTGATTCCATCCTTTTAAAATTTACATCAAAGATAGTTGATTTTATTAAATAATAGAAATCCATTGCCTGAACAGAGCTCTCACCTTTTATTTAAAATACAGTTTTATATATAGTTAACTGTTATTTTATGCGTTGAAGGACAATCGAAAACAAAAACGCACCTTGTAATTTACAGAGTGCGTTTTTAAATTTCAGAACAAATTTATTTTATTTAAATGCCATCTCAACCGGATGAGTTTGCCCCTCAATATTTCCTAGCATGGATTCATCGAAAACATAATCGGTAAGTTTATTGTCGAAGTATTGCTGGTAGGCATACATATCGAAATATCCGTGGCCACTCAGGTTGAAAAGAATGGTTTTGGGCGTATTTTCGGCTTTTGCCTTTAATGCTTCCTTGATGGTGGAAGCTATGGCATGGGTGGTTTCAGGTGCCGGAAGAATACCTTCGGCCCGGGCAAATTTTACTCCTGCCTCAAAACATTCCAGCTGATGAATCGCTTGCGGTTCAACAATTCCTTCGTTCACCAATGCACTGACAAGCGGAGCTGCCCCATGATAACGTAACCCGCCGGCATGTATTCCGGGTGGGATAAAATCGTGGCCAAGGGTATGCATGGGCAGAAGGGGAGTCATGCCTGCCACATCGCCGAAATCGTACCTGAATTTTCCTTTTGTAAGTTTCGGGCAGGAGGAAGGTTCAACTGAAATAAACCTGGTTTTCTTTTTACCATCCAGATTATGGCGTATGAAAGGGAAAGAAATTCCTGCAAAATTTGATCCTCCGCCTAAACACCCGATAACTATATCGGGGTAATCGCCTACTTTTTCAAATTGCTTCTCAGCCTCAAGCCCGATAATAGTCTGATGTAACAACACATGGTTTAATACACTTCCAAGAGCATATTTTGTACCCGGATCGGCTACAGCTAATTCCATAGCTTCGCTGATGGCAATACCAAGACTTCCCGGACTATCAGGAAACCTGGCAAGTATATCCCGGCCGGCTTGTGTGGTTATGCTTGGTGATGCTTCAACTCTTGCATTCCAGAGGTTCATCAGCATTTTGCGGTACGGTTTCTGATCGAAGCTAACTTTTACCATAAAGACCTGCAAATCAATGCCAAAATGATTACACGCAAAACCCAGTGCACTTCCCCATTGCCCGGCGCCGGTTTCGGTGGTGATTTTTTTAATGCCCTCCATTTTGTTATAATATGCCTGCGGAATAGCCGTATTTGTTTTGTGTGAACCGGCCGGGCTTACTCCTTCATATTTGTAATAAATTTTTGCAGGAGTTCCGAGCATTTTTTCAAGGTTAACTGCCCTATACAAGGGTGATGGCCTGAACATACTGTATAATTCACGAACCTCGTCAGGGATACTGATAAAACGTTCGCCTGACATTTCCTGGCGGATCAGTTCTTCAGGAAAAATTGCACTCATCGAAGCGCTGTCGATAGGTTTGAGCGTTCCAGGATGCAGGGGTGGCAGCATTTTCCCGCCAAGGTCAGCAGCAATATTATACCATTTAGTTGGCATTTCTTCAGGTAAAAGCACAATGTTACGCTTGTTGTTTTGCATAAAAGTAATTGTTGAGTTAGAAAATGAATGGATTGAAAATGAAAAGGGCACATCGTAACGATGTGCCCTTCAGATGAGTATCTTATATTTTTTTTACATACCCGGGATTACGCTACGATGTGCATTAACCATCGGCGCCACCAATTATTAGAAAGAGTATGCGTGTAATCAGACATTTTTATCAGATTGAGATGCAAAGATAAGAATTTACTTTTTACGTAAATATACAAATTGCTTTTTTATTCAGGGAAAATTGTCATTTTACATGAAAATTCATCTCCCTGAAGGGTAATTTCTATCCATATTTTGATTACTTTTGCAAACTTATTTCGAATACTACAGAACTACATGATAAACATTACATTACCAGATAATTCAGTAAAGCAATTTCCTGCCGGAACTACAGCTATGCAGGTTGCCCTCAGCATCAGCGAAGGTCTTGCCCGTAACGTATTAGCCGCCAAAGTCGACGGACAGGTATGGGATGCTACCCGCCCGATTTCACAGGATGTTCGTTTGCAGCTGCTCACCTGGAATGATCCTGAAGGAAAGTCGGCCATGTGGCATTCGTCAGCCCACCTTATGGCTGAAGCTATTGAATTGCTATACCCCGGCGTGAAATTCGGTATAGGTCCCGATATTGAAAACGGGTTTTACTACGATATGGACTTCGGTGCTTACCAGGTTACGCCTGAGGATCTAAAAGGCATCGAGGCTAAAATGCTTGAACTCGCCCGCGAAAAACAGCAATACCTGCGTCGTTCGGTTTCGAAAACTGAGGCACTGGCTTATTTTAAAGAAAAAAACGACGAGTATAAGATCGAACTCATAACCGACCTGCAGGACGGAGAAATTACATTTTACGAAACCGGAAAATTTACCGATCTGTGCCGGGGACCTCATTTGCCTGATACATCTCCCATTAAAGCAATTAAGCTGCTGAATATTGCAGGTGCTTACTGGCGTGGTGACGAAAAGCGTAAAATGCTTACCCGCATTTATGGAATTACTTTTCCGAAGCAAAAAGAACTTGAAGAATACCTGGTATTGCTTGAAGAAGCTAAAAAACGCGATCACCGAAAACTGGGTAAGGAACTGGAGTTATTTACTTTCTCGCAAAAAGTGGGACAAGGTCTGCCTTTGTGGTTGCCTAAGGGAGCGCAGCTTCGCGAAAGGCTCGAGAATTTCCTGAAAGGACTACAGCGCAAAGCAGGTTATTTGCCTGTTATTACCCCTCATATTGGCAACGTTGAATTGTATAAAATCAGCGGACACTTCCAGAAATACGGTAAAGATTCATTTCAGCCGATAAATACTCCAATTGAAGGCGAGCAGTTTATGCTCAAGCCGATGAACTGCCCGCATCACTGCGAGATATACAATGCAAAACCACGTTCATATAAAGATCTGCCAATCAGGTTTGCTGAATTTGGTACTGTTTACCGTTACGAGCAAAGCGGTGAATTACATGGGCTAACACGGGTTCGTGGGTTCACTCAGGATGATGCGCATTTGTTCTGCCGTCCCGATCAGCTGAAAGCTGAGTTTATGGCTGTAATTGATATTGTGCTGCATATTTTCCGGATACTGGATTTTGCGGATTTTACTGCACAGATTTCACTTCGTGATCCAAACAATAAAGAAAAGTATATCGGCAGCGACGAAAACTGGGAAAAAGCTGAAAGTGCAATTATAGAAGCATCTGCTGAAAAAGGCTTAAAAACTACTATTGAGTTGGGTGAGGCTGCTTTTTACGGCCCCAAACTCGACTTCATGGTAAAAGATGCCCTGGGCCGTAAATGGCAACTGGGGACCATACAGGTGGATTATAATCTGCCTGAGCGTTTTGAACTTGAGTATACAGGCAGCGATAATCAGAAATACCGTCCTGTTATGATACATCGTGCGCCCTTTGGTTCGATGGAGCGTTTTGTGGCTGTACTGCTGGAACATACCGCCGGTAATTTCCCTTTATGGCTTACTCCCGACCAGGTTTCAATTTTGCCTATCAGCGAGAAATACCTCGATTATGCAAAAAAAGTTGCACAAGTGCTTGATAATTCCGAAATTCGCGCCCTCGTTGACGAACGCAATGAAAAAACCGGCAAGAAAATCAGGGATGCGGAATTAATGAAAATCCCGTATATGCTGATACTAGGAGAGAAGGAAGAATCAGAAGGAACAGTTTCGGTTCGTAAACATGGCCAGGGTGATCTTGGGACATTCAGTTTGAGCGATTTTGTAAGTCTTATTACTGATGAAACCAGGAAGCAACTGGAGTAATTTATTGCTACTTGCCAATCTATTGATCGTTACAGAAGAGTAAACATATTTATTAACCAACAGGAAGGAGTTATAACCATAGCAACAACTAACTACAGCGGCGGTGCTCGCCAGGATCGCAGATTTCCACGTCGTGATAAAGAAGAGCTGCATAAGATTAACGAAAAGATTAAATCACCCGTTGTAAGGGTGGTCGGTGAAAACATTGAACCAGGCATCTACAATTTTAAAGAAGCCCTTACAATGGCCGAAAATCTTGAACTTGATCTTGTTGAAATTTCCCCTACTGCCAATCCACCCGTATGCCGGATTGTGGATTACAAGAAGTTTCTTTATGAACTGAAGAAAAAGGCAAAGGAAATTAAAGCCAAGACTGCTAAAGTTGTAGTGAAGGAAATTCGCATGGGTCCTCAGACGGATGAGCATGATTTCAATTTCAAACTGAAACATGCACGCAGTTTCCTGCAGGAAGGCGCTAAGGTTAAAGTTGAAGTATTTTTTCGCGGACGATCGATCGTTTATAAAGACCAGGGTGAAATTATATTGCTGAAATTTGCCCAGGAACTCATGGATTTTGGGAAAGTT
Source organism: Bacteroidales bacterium (assembly GCA_038250985.1). GTDB lineage: Bacteria > Bacteroidota > Bacteroidia > Bacteroidales > UBA4417 > UBA4417. The sequence continues at coordinate 802 of JBBSBT010000249.1, read as the reverse complement.
GAAAAACTTCCTTTACTCGAAGGCAAACGTATGATCATGATCATTGCTCCTAAAAAAGCAGCCGTATAAAGAACAAGCATTTTAAATTTATTGAATAATCACCATAATCACCATAAATAAATAAGTATCATGCCTAAAATGAAAAGTAAATCCGCTGCCAAAAAGAGGTTCACTCTAACCGGCACGGGCAAGCTAAAAAGGAAGCATGCATACCACAGTCACATCCTGACAAAAAAATCAACAAAACGTAAACGTAACCTCGGTTATACTACACTTGTTGATAAGGCAGATGTGAAAGCGGTAAAGGATATGCTCCAGAAGTAAACAAATTAAATTTAACCTTACTCTCAGCTCCGTAAGAATCTGCTAAACAGTAGGTCGCTGAAGTAAAAAAACAAGTAAAATGCCAAGATCAGTCAATGCAGTCGCCTCAAGGGCCCGCAGGAAAAAAATCCTGAAAGCAGTTAAGGGCCAATTCGGCAGGCGCAAAAATGTCTGGACGGTAGCCAAAAATGCATACGAAAAAGGAGGCGTGTATGCATACCGCGACAGAAAAACCAAGAAACGCACTTTCCGCGCATTATGGATTACCCGTATTAATGCAGGTACCCGTGAGTATGGAATGTCGTATTCAATTTTTATGGGCAAATTACACGCCCGTAGCATCGAACTCGACCGCAAAGTACTTGCCGACCTGGCTATGAACAACCCAACAGCTTTCAAAGCTATCGTTGATTTGGTGAAGTAGTCCTTACGCAATACCACTTGAAAAAGCCACCGGTGAGGTGGCTTTTTTGCGTTT
>JBBSBT010000248.1:0-5385 GCA_038250985.1 Bacteroidales bacterium | reverse complement strand
TGTAAAAAGAAGCAGGAATACTATTGCTGATATTGATAACAGGAAAATTACCCGTTCATATATGGTGTTAAGCTTTATCATTCGATCAGTTGATTAAAAGAAATTACCCGGTTTAAAAGGCAAAAACAGGGTTTTGATTTATGTTATCCTCTAAAATAAAAGTACTTAGGTAACAAAGATAATAATAAATGAGTAAAAGCATGCGAGTAAAGGAAAAGCCGAAAAACAGAAATTTTCCGTATGCCTATATTTTTACCAGCTATTTATTTTCAAAAACGTATTATCGGGCAATATATTTTTGTGATTCATCAAATAGTTGATTACCGATCGCAGTCAGTTCCCGGATTCCGAAAGATTAAGATGTTAAACCAATTGGGTTAATACTTATTGTCTTTGTTGAATAGAATGGGAGAAAATGCTGTTCTTTTTTTTTATTGTTCAAAGATTATTCTGCCCGTAACGACTCAACAAGATTCTTCTTTAACGCATTTTTAACCGGAAATATAATCCAGAGAAAACCGCTTAGTAAAATTGCTGATAAGATTGCAGCGATGAAAGTCCATGGCAAAGACGTGGATGTGATAAAAAGGGATGGTAATAAGCCTATAAAAGCAGCAAACGTTCCGATAAAGATTCCGGCTGATAAAATAAATGAATACTCTACTACCAAAAGCTGGGATACAAAATTTCGTTTAAAGCCAATGGCAAGGTATACCGCCATTTCGGACTGTCGTTCCCTGATATTTCGCAATATGACCACACCAAGCCCAAATGTTCCCAGTATTACACCTAAACCGCCAAGTAGCATAAATACGGATAAGTAAGTGTTTGTAACCGAATTGAACTGGGCCAGTCTTTCAGATGCCGGTGTTATTGCCATTCCATAATCCCGCAAAAGATATTCGAGCCGGGCCGAAATGTCCGTTCTCTTTGTATAATCGCCATCGATCAACATGACACCGGAACCCGCAGCCGAAGGGAAATAGTGCCGCAAAAGTGAAGCCGAAACCAAAACATTCCCCTGGAATATTGAATTTTCCAGCCCTCCCATAATTTCCACTTTCAACGTATTCCCAATTTCGTCGCGATATAAAAGAGTGTCACCGACTTTTTTGTGTAAGCCCCATTGAATCACTGTTTGATCAGCAAAACAAGGAATTATATCTGGAGCAAGCGCTTTGTTTAAAGTAAGCCATGGATGTTGATCGTTGCAACCTGGTGCAAGCTCCAAGAAACTGAACGATTGTTTCCGGTCAAAATAGGAAGCATTTATTCCAAGCATGGCTGGTTGTGAAACCTGGTTCAGATTCAGGCAACTGGCATCGTTGCCATCTTGACGAAGTATTTGTATGAATTTTACATCCTGTAATGCCGGCTCGTCGGTGAGCCCGTATTTTAACCGACCCTCCTCCGAATTAAGATCATAAAGAAAGGGAACGGTCGACTCGGTCCAGAAAAGGAATCCACCGGTACCGGATTGGGGTTTATTTTCTGTTCCGTAAAAAGTCTTCCGGTTTGCACCGGTAATAATTACCGAAAATGTGCCGAGAGCCAGCAATGTGATGGCCGCTAAGGTTTGGCGCTTTTTCAGGCTAGCATTTCTCAGTATCAGGGTGTAAAATCCCGGGACGGAATCAGATGTTTTCCTTGTGGCATAAAGGAGAATATAATTCACCAGAAGGATTCCGGCGATCAGGATAATCCCTCCTGCCGATAGGAATATTTCAGAAAGTCCTGTGCGATTTGACGTAAATGAATAAATTACCATTCCTGCAGTTATCAAAAAAAGCAACAATGCAAATAGCAGGCTTAATTTTTCCAGGCGATGGTTTAGTGCCGGAGAGGGAACAACAATACCTTTTACCATTGAGGAAAGAGGTCTGCGAAAATTTCGCAGCAAAACAAAAAGCATTGTCAGCAAAGCTATGATAACAGCAGAAGCAACCCCGGCTAATAGGGTGGTCGGTACCAGGTGCATTTGCAGCATCGTGGTGCGCACAGCATCGTTCCATAGCGTATTGAGGCCAAGCAGTAAAAGTTTATTGTAATAAATACCGGCAATGGCTCCTATTATACCTCCTGTGATTATCACCAGCGATGTTTCGGCAAACAAAATACTGATTATCTGTTTTTTACGGAATCCGAGAGTAGCTAAAATTCCCGATTCGGCAATTCGTTTCTGCGCATGAAGCGAAAAGAGTAGGGCGGTAAGCAGAAGTGCAGCAGCAATAATAAAGAAACTCAGGCTCAGAAAAAGTCCGCCGAAATCAGTTGAATTGGCTGCTGCCGATTTTCCTTCGTTGTAAACATCTTGAACCGTGAGACCGAATGCTGAAGGGATCAGCAGATCCATTAACCGAATCTTCAAAGCCGGTAACATGCTGCTATCAGCCTTAAACCGGTATGCTGTGGTATGACCGAAAGCGTTGTCCCAGAGTTTTTGTCCATCGGCTATTGAAATAAACGCTTTGGGCGTTCCCCTGAAATTATTCCAGTATTTTTCGTCTTTATCCCTGATTTTACCTAGGTCGACCGGTGCCCCGGTTTCCCATTCGCCACAGTTTCCGGCATCTGACATACCGGGAAAATCTGGCATCAGTGTACGGTCGAACAAAGAATCTGTAACAGGCAGTATGGCTTTAACACAGAATTGTGCACTATCCTCGGTAAGTTTGCGCAGGATGCCCATTTTAAAATATTTCAATTGTATTGAATCCCCGGTTTTAACCCCGAGATCATCAGCAAGCCAGTTGTTAATGATAATTTCATTGGCCGATAATTTCCGGTGAAGGTAGCCTGCACCCGCTGCCGTTACAAACGAATAGGGCGTCGATTTACTATTGGTGGAGATGGCGTTTACCAGATAAGTAAAAATGGGTTCTGCACCTGCAATTACTTGCTGAATAGCTTTCGCGGCTTGGTCATCAATAAAAATCCTGTCCGAGCGGATTTCGAAAGTATTGTTTGCTTCTGATTTTTCAAATTCAAGCCCGGCATCTTCCGGATGCCAGCTGAGGCGAAGAAGGGAATCCAGGTTTTGAGTGTCCGGATTATTATTCTTATTTTCGGTAATCAGCAATACATTTGCATTCCCATCAAGTTCAAGTTTATGAGCCAGAGTTGCCAAAGGAATAAAAATATTAAAAGGAGGTGATTGGTTATTTTTCAGACTGAAACGCCCCATCTGCTGATCATCGGCTATCGCCCCGACTTTTAAGCGGAATACAACAAGCGGTTCTTTTTCCGAAACAAAGGGTGCATTTTCGGAAGCTTTTGTCTTTTTGTATGTTTTAACCAGGAATTCATCCCCGGGTTTCAGTTTCAGTTTCTCTGCTGTATTGCGGCTCAGGAAGGCCTCATCACCAACGGGTTGTTTTGCTGTATCATTCCATAGTTTGACAAAACGCTCATCAATGCCCAGAATTTCTACAGCGTTAATCTGGATGTTCTTATCCGGGTTTACGGCAATTCCCTCGAGTTGCAACACAGGCACAATAAGGCTTTTAGCCCTGACAGCCAACTCTGCGGCCAGCTGCTGCCGAAAAAAACGGTTGCCTGACTGAATGGCAAAACGTGTTTTACCCAGGCGGATGTCAGTCAGCCGATCGAGACTATATCGTACCGAATCGCCCACCACCAGGGCGCCGGTAAGCACAGCTGTACTGATAACCATACCGGCCAGCACAGCCAGGTATGATTTCCGGTAAAAAGCCAGGTTACGAAATATTAAACCGAGGAATGACATGAAGGGTATTAGGTTTTGGGTGTTAGTGCGCGGAAAAATTTCCTTCGCGCAGGGTATAAATTTTGTCCATTTTTTTTGCTATTTCCATGGAATGTGTAACAATGACAAGGGCTACATTTTCCTCGCGGTTAAGTTCGGTTAGCAATTGCCCCAGCTGCATAGCATTATCTGCATCCAGTGAACCCGTCGGTTCATCAGCGAGCAATAATCGGGGGCGGTTAATCAGCGCACGAACTACTGCAGTTCGCTGGCATTCACCAACCGAAAGCTGTGACGGATATTTATTCAGATGGTTTGATAATCCAACCCGGTTAACCAAATACAAAGCACGTTGGGTGGCTGGTTTTAGTATATTTTTATCTTTTTGTGCCAAAAGGGGCAGCATTACATTTTCGAACACATTCAACTGTGGCAGTAAATGATGCATCTGGAAAATAAAACCCATAAAGGTATTGCGGATTTCAGCCAGGTGGTTTTCATTCATCTGATTTACAGGAATTCCGTCAAGAAACACTTCACCGGAAGAAGGCTTGTCTAAGGCGCCGAGAATATTCAGCAATGTACTCTTCCCCGAACCCGATGGTCCGACAATGGCAATCCGTTCGTTATTATCGATTTGTAATGAAATCCCTTGAAGTACGTGATTTATGACCGATGAGCCGGGTTGCTCATAATACCTGGATATATTTTGAAGTTCGGCTAACATGTGAACAATTTTTATTTCAATGTAAAATTAGGCTTTTCAGTTCATAAATCAGAGAATTCGAAATTAACAGGCTCAATTGCTGAAAAACATGATTAATGGGCAATGATTGGACAAATCCTATACCGGAAGCAAAATATTTTTATAAAAAATATTAATTGATTGAAATTTAAACAAATAACAAGCGATTGAAATTTGAAAACAAAATTTTTTCAGGTAAAATTCACAAAATCTACATAATTTAAAATATATTTTATAAAATAGGGTCATATCCTATAAAAAGCATAAAAAATCATTAATAGCATAAAAAATATGGGGGTATATATGAAAAAAGCATAAAAATAATTTAAATAAAATAAAAAAATAGGGGGTGCAAGTGAAAAAGTATTTTTTTTGCAGAAAATTAATTCGATATTCACCCAAACAAAATGATTATGAAAAAAAAACTACTCTTTGTAACCAATCTGGCTATTCTTATGACGATATTTTCTTCAGTATCTCTGTTTGCCCAGGAAGAAGAAACAAATTCTCCGTTTACAGTTGGAACGGATATAGTTAGTTCCTATGTGTGGCGAGGATCAAAAATAGGATCCGGCCCGAATTTCCAGCCATCAGTAAAATTTGCAACCGGAGGTTTCACTTTGGGAGCCTGGGGATCAACCAGCTTTCATGATTTTGGAGATGTAGGCGAGGCCGATCTCTACACATCCTACGCATTTAAATTCGGATTAAGTGTTGGCCTTACGGATTACTATTACCAGGGGACCCCTTATTTCCGTTATAAAAGTGATTCGTCAAGCCATGCGTTTGAAGCAAACGTAAGCTATACCATAAAGAGTTTTTCCTTAGCTGCAAATTACATATTTAACGATGCGTCAAAGGGCGGACCCGCCAACAAACCTGGTGGCGGTGATATGTATTTCGAAGCAAATTATGC
>JBBSBT010000247.1:0-5387 GCA_038250985.1 Bacteroidales bacterium | reverse complement strand
GTTAAAACCTGTGTTTACCGGATTTGTAAACACTGAAATGATATTTGAGTTATCACTTACAGCACTTAAAAGCGAGGCTCTTACGCGATAATAATAAGGCATTCCTGAAGATAGACCGGTTATGCCGGTAGTAATTACATTATTCACGTCCAGGTTATTATAACCCAAAACCGGGCTTGCAAAAGCAACATCTGTGGCAACATCAAGCTGGTAAGAGGTTGCACCTGTTAATGCGTTCCAGTTGGCCGAAAAACTACTTGAAGTAAGATTAGAAGCAGGCATGGCTACCGGTGCAGCAAGAACGGCAAGAACGGTTCCGCTACAAATTGTATTTACTGTTGCAGCCCCTCCACCTGTATTTGCAATTAATTCAGTATTATATGATCCGGCTCCTAGTCCTGCTCTCATTCGCACATATACAGGCGTATTAGTCAGCGTTGATGAAGCATAAGAAATGTTTGCACTTCCGCTGAAGGTGCTGTTATCCGTTGATATTTCGTAATTTGTACTGCCTGAAACTGTAATTGTTCCCGGCATCCCGGTTAAGTTACTGCCGCTCAAATTAAAGCTCTTTGATAATGAAGGTCCGTGGCCTGCTATATAAATAAAGCCTGACAAGGAAGCCGGCGTTATCGTAAGGATTGGTGACGGAACGGAACAAGTATTTAGTGGTGTAGAGGTATTCCGGGGTATTGGAGTGCCGGCAACAAAATCGGTGGAGTTCTGGTTGGTGTCGGTGCATCCATTTGATAACCGGATTGCAGCAGTTGCATTACTTACAGCCGGAGTCGCGGCTGAACCTTCAAAACAACTGGCTGTAGGGCCGTAGCCAACAAAATCAATAATGTTTGTTCCCGTTGGGCAAGCCCCTGTCAATAGGGTGTTATTATTAACCAGGGCTATTTTCCCGGCTGTTCCCGACAAAGCCATGGTGCCGGTAACATCCGGTGTCGGGAGAGCCGTTGTTCCTCCGCTTCCTGCCGCTTCCTGTATCAGGAAATACTGGCCTGGCGCCAGGGTGAAATCCGAAAGATCAGTTTTATTGGTCCAGGATGTGCCTGTAGCAGAGGTGTATTGAACTGACCATCCGTTTAGGTTTACACCCGATGTGCCCCGGTTAAAAAGCTCAATAAAGTCATTTGTATAAGTGGCTCCCGAATTCCCTCCGCCTCCGTATACCTGGCTGATAACAACCTGTGGGCCTGATGATGCGGCTATACCTGATCCGCTTACCGCCACATTCACGGTTGTAACGCCTGAACTGGTATGTGAAATGTTTCCACTGTGTAACTGAATTAATGTGGGTACAAAACGAACATATATTGAGGTTGAAGATACAGATCCATCTGTTTGCAACAGGGTTAATATGCCAGGGCTGGCAACAAATCCGGAACCTGAAGTTGTTGAAATTTCAAATCCTGCAGGTGGTGTGATTTCAATATTGGCTGTTAGGTTATTCCCGGCTACCGAATAAATCTGTTCGGCAGAAATCGTATTAATAATAGTATTCCCAAAATCTGTGAGGGTACCAACGGTGATTTGTGGAGTAACATCCGCGGTAACGCTCCCGTTACAGCTTACATTTGCTGCCGAAGCACCGCCACCTGTACCAGAAATTATTTCACCGTTATAGTTTCCGGCACTCAGCCCGGCTTTCAGCCTGACAAATACGGGTGTAGCAGTGAGATCATTTGTCGCATAGGCAATGCTCACGCTTCCGCTAAATATGCTGTTATCTGATGAAACTTCATAATTGGTAGTGCCTGTCACTATGATAGTTCCTGGTGCACCCGTAAGATTATTGCCACTCAGGTTGTAGCTCTGCGATGTTGACGGGCCGTTTCCTGGTACATAGGTAAATGCTGTGAGTGAAGCAGGATCAACGAAAAGAGTGGGTGTAGTCCCCCCGTTAGTGGTTGTAACTGTTATAACATTGGAGCTGGCACTCGAATTTGCGCCGTTTTTGGCTCTCACACGGTAGTAATAAGGTGTGGAGGCTGTAAGGCCTGTAACAGTTTGTGATATTCCGCTAACCGAAAGATTTTCATATCCATTTACAAATGAAGATACTGTTCCGCCGTAAGTCATGCCTAGATCGTCAAGTGCCAGGTTGCCGGTGCTTTTTGAATATGACAACCTGAATTTTAATATGTTAACAGGTAATGCCGGAGTCGAAGCCGAATTATACGTGATGGTTGTTCCTGTGGTAGGCAAAGGTTTTAAATTATCAAGGGTTACCCATGAGCTCCCGTTGTATCCTTCGATGAGCAGGGCGCTTTCGGAATTGGTTGACTGACCCTTGCACCAAAAACTAAACTGTGTGGCAGCTGAAACAAGTGCGGCTGTTTCGACAGCGTCACCCGTAGCATCCAATTTGAGTGAAGGTGATGCTAAGCCATAATTTCCTGTTGTAGTGTATGTTCCACCTATATTTGTGAATGTCCAGCCTGCAGGTGCGGTGGTACCGCCGTTGAAACCTTCTGAGACAGATGAACTCCCGCCCGAAATGCTGAAAGAGGGATATAAAGAAACATCCAGATTGAATGAACTTGCCCCATCCACTGTGTTCCAGTTTGCAGTAAAACCGCCGGATGAAATAGCTGAAGCAGAAATGGCAACAGGAGCAGCCAAACCGCCGGAAGTAAAGGTTACATCACTTCCGTAAACAGTGCCTGCAGCATTTGTCGCATACGCCCGAACATGGTAAAGGATGCCGGGTATCAGCCCACTGATGGTGCTTGTAAATATACCCATACCAGTTCCGTCATTTGTTTTAGCATCTGTGATAGTGGGGTTGATAGCTGCACTCCAGCATACACCACGCGTAACTGTACTGCCTCCGTCGGTTGTCACATTTCCGCCACCGGTAGCTGCTGTGGCAGTAATATTTGTAATACCTGTGGTTAAAACTTCGGCCTGGCCGGCTAACAGTGTAAGATCACTTCCATTAGTTGTACCGTCGATATTGGTGGACACCAGGCTGAAATGATAGGTTGTGCCCGGCGTTAGCCCGGTGATACCTGCATTTACGGCTACATTTACCGACCCTGAACCTGTTGAAAGTGTTGGCGTTACATTGCCATAAGATGTGGTAGCCCCCCATTTGAAGTAATAATCGGAAGCCAGGCTGTTTGGGTTCACTGTTCCGTTAAGTGTCGCGGAGGTCCCGGTAATATTGCTGGCAGGAAGCGTAGATACCAGAGGAGTATTAACAAACAAGAAGGAAGCAATGCGGGTCGACCAGGGGTAACTGCCTCCATAAGTTCCAACATATTCGCTGGTATGCCAGAAGGTTTTGTTATCTGAAGGATCCACACTCATCATGGCATAGTCGCCCCATCGGTCGGCACCGGTCATCGAGGCCGACCCTATTTTTATCGGACTTTCTGCTATAGTCATGCTTCCCAACACATCATTTGCTTTGCGTCCGGTAAAATAAATAGATGGATAATCTGCTGTGCCCGAAAGCGAATAGCCTAGCGCGATGTCGCCGCTGGCATTCATGGCGATACTGCCGAGCCAGCGCGATTTCCCGTCGGCGAAAGCATAGGTGCCCTGCTGGTAAAGTGCCCAGGTGGAACCGCTTTTGCGCATTTCGTACCAACGCACTCCTGCAATGTTGCTTCCTGAATTTACTGAATGGCAGGTTACCATACTTTCGTATCCGCCCATATTCCGGTACTGCATGCGATGCATCAGCCTGTCGCTCAGATCGTCGAGTTTCAGCGGTACATCTTTCTGAGATATCACATAGGAGGAAAAGGTAGCAAAGGCGGCTACCGGAAGAGCTGTGACAAAAGTACATACGGAGTTGGCCGGAGTAGTCCAGTCAGGTTTTAACGACCATATGCGGAGTTCATCTTTTCCGCCCCAGGCATCGTCGTTGATATAGCTAAAATAATTAGGAGTGCCGGCCGGAGCGAAAGTGCCGTCGCAGTCACCCGGGAGCAAACTGGAGCAGTCGGATCCCAAACCCGAACCACTGCCTCCCAGGGTTTCGGATTTATAATAAATCATTTGCGCCAAAGGATCTCCGGCCAGCATTTTACTGCGGTCGAGCACTCCGATTGCTGTTCCTATGAAAGGCGATGACGAACTGTTCGTATTAAAACGGTTTGCGGAAATATAATATCCATCGCGCCATACACCCATTTTGGGATAATCGGGCATATAATCAAATTTGAATGCATACCTGTAGTATGCGCCAGTAGGATCTGAAGTCTGCGAAACAGCTACCAGTTCATATTCCGTATAATTGGGAAACGTACCGCAATCTATTGCAAACTGGCTGATAATCCAGCGGTCAGCAATTTCGTCGTACATCACAAGGGCATCGCCATCATTATGACCCGACCAGTTGCCATCAAATCCATTCCATAACACTGATGTCGGATAAGGGCCATACAACGAAGTGCCTGTTTTACTGAATATCTGTATCATACTGTTAACAGCCTGTACATAATGATTTGGTCCAACATCGCCCGCAGGATCGGGAGGTGTTACTCGTCCATCGGTATTCTTTGAGTTATTTAAACCATCAAAATTTACCAATGGATTTATTATTGCCCCCATGGCGTTCCGTTTTTCCTGCTTTAATATAGCGCCATCAGATTGGCTCATTAGTTCAGCATGTATCACAGGTTTGATGTGAAACTTATTGGGAATCTCCTTCTCTGTTTCAGTTGTCCATTTTTTCCAGAAAGCCGGTTTTTTTACCTGCATATCACTCAGGCGAGGTGAGATATCGAAATGCACCGCTGTTTGAACTTCGGGTGTCTGTGATTTTACTTGCAGTATGCAAGAAAAAGACAATATGGCCAGTAAGCCGACGCGGCCTTTGTTGCGTAAAGAAAATTTCATAGGAATGATAAATATTGGGGAAACAAATATAACGATTATTCGTATTCATCTGTCGGAAATAATAATTGTATCTATCCTATACAACCTATTCGCGATTTTTTAACCCTTTGAAGTATTAATTGTAAAATAATGAAGAAAATACCAGCGCTTATTGTCTTTTGTGCTGTCCTGTTATCTGTTAAACTCAATGCCCAATCCAGGGAAGATGTGGTTTACCTGAATAACGGCAGTATTTTAAAAGGAAAAATAATCGAAAATATTACAGGAGTAAGCACGAGTATTGAGATCGTCGGACGAAATATACTTGTAATTCCTGATTCAGCTATTAAAATGATCCTTATGGATCAGAAAATTCCCGCAAATATCCGGGAAAATAAGGCGTCGCCTGTTGAAATGGCAGTGAATGTCAACTTTAATGGAGGATCGAAAAACTCAGGCAGTTTCACATTTATTCCCTCGTACCGTTTCCCGGTCCGGTTATCAATAGGTGCAGGTGTTGGTATAGAGTGGTTTGATCATCAACAGAT